>JALVEU010000187.1 GCA_027030565.1 Gammaproteobacteria bacterium
CAGATGGCCACCATGGCGCGGTCGGCGGCCAGCCGCTTGCCGGTGCGCAGATAGAACGGCACACCGCGCCAGCGCCAGTTGTCCACGTAGAGCTTGAGGGCGGCGTAGGTCTCAGTGACGCTGTCCGGGGGGACGCCGGGCTCTTCCAGATACCCAGGGACCCGTTCACCATCGACGATCCCCGCGGTGTACTGACCACGCACGGCGTGGGCATGAACCGCGCTGGGCGGGATGGGGCGCACCGAGCGCAGCACCTTGACCTTCTCGTCGCGCAGCGCCTCGGCCTCCATGCACGCCGGCGGCTCCATGGCCACCAGGGTCAGCAGTTGCAGGAGGTGGCTCTGGATCATGTCCCGCAGGGCCCCCGCCCCGTCGTAATAGGCCGCACGCGTGCCCACCCCCAGGGTCTCGGCGTGCGTGATCTGCACGTGGTCGATGTAGTGGCGGTTCCACAAGGGCTCCATCATGGTGTTGGCGAAGCGGAACACCAGGATGTTGCGGATCGTTCCCTTGCCCAGATAGTGGTCGATACGATAGACCTGCTCTTCCTTGAGGAAGCGGCTCAGGCGCCGGTGCAACTGGCGGGCGCTCTCCAGGTCGTAACCGAAGGGCTTTTCGATCACCACCCGCCGCCAGCCCGAGGTCTCGTCCAGCAGGCCGTGTTCGTGGAGCTGCTCCACCACCACGCCGAACTCGGCGGGGCGGATGGACATGTAGAACGCCACGTTGGCCGAATACGCCTCCGCGGCCAGCTCCCGCGCCAGTCCCGCGTACGTGGCCGGCTCGGTGAGGTCACCGCGGAAATAGATCATGCGGGCGGCGAAGCGCTCGAATACCGCCTCGTCGAGCCCGCCACGGGCCTTTGCCTGCACCCACTGACGGGCCCGCTCGATCCAGTCCTCCTGGCTCCAGGGTCGGCGCCCGTTGGCCACGATGCGGGTGTCCGGATGCAGCAGACCCGCCGCATCCAGGTGATAGAGCGCCGGAACGAGCTTGATCTGGGCCAGATTTCCGGTCGCACCGAAGATGACGAAAGTACAGGGCTCGGCCATGGCGATGCGTTTTCCGTGCGGAAGTGGCGGTATTATGCCTCCCCTCCGCAGCGAGTGCCGGGAAGAACCATGAGAGATCGGACACTGTTGTCGATGGTGGCGCTGCTGAGCATGGGCTGTCCCGCACATGCCGAACGCATCGGGCACGTGGACACCCGCTTCAAGTGGCTGGGCCCCGACGACAAGATCGTCATCGAGGCCTTCGACGACCCGGGCGTACCCGGCGTGACCTGCTATTTGAGCCGCGCCAAGACCGGCGGGCTCTCCGGCGCCGTGGGCCTGGCCGAAGACCGCTCCGATGCCTCCATCGCCTGCCGGCAAGTGGGGCCCATCGTCCTGGCCGAGGACATCCGCAACGGCAGGCGCGATGGGGAACGGGTCTTCCGCAAACGCACCTCCCTGGTGTTCAAGTCCATGAAGGTGGTGCGCTTCTTCGATGCCAAGCGCAACACGCTCGTATACCTGGTCTACAGCGAGCGCGTCATCGAGGGCTCACCCAAGAACAGCATCAGCGCAGTGCCCGTGATGCCCTGGCCCGAAGGCCCGTGAGTGCGACCTGCAAAGTACCCGGTGAAACGCGGGACCTGGAACGCCGCAGCATGAGCGCCCGGCGGTGATCCCGGAGCGTGTGCGCACCATCGCTGGAAGCCAAGGATCCCAAGATGCAGCCCCAACACCAGACCCAACGGAAAGGCCTCCACCTGGGGCCCTGGGGTATCTATTTTTCGGCCAAACTCGCACTGTACGCCGAGCAGGCCATCGGCTTCCATGCCCTGGAAAACCTGGCGCTGGCCCTGTTCGTGGCACTCCCGCTGCGCGCCCCTTGGCTGCGGCGTATGCGTCAGGCCGTAGCCCTGCCCCTCGGCCTGGCCCTGCTCTACTACGACTCCTGGCTGCCCCCCGTCTCTCGGCTCCTGGATCGTGCGGCGCACCTGGGTGATTTCAGCCCCGCCTTCGTCCTGGAGTTCGTGGCTCGCTTCGCGGAACCGGGGTCGCTGCTCGTGTTCGTGCTGCTCTGGGGCGCGTATCGCTTGTTGCGCCGCGTGGCGCGTCTCGACACCATGGTCATGGCAACGCTCGCCGCCCTCTCGATCCACGCATCGCTGCCCGCACTGTCCAGGCCGTTCCTGGCGCTGGGCGTGCAGCCCACGCAGGCCGAAGAACCCCCTGCGCCCGGGACGCCGGCTTGGAGCATGCTGCTCGATACGCGGTTGCGCGCCTTCCACACCGAGGAGGCCCGCCGCCACGTGACGCTCCACGCCCCGGCGCCGGATGCCGTCCCTTTCGACGTGCTGTTTCTACACGTCTGCTCGCTTTCCTGGGACGACCTGGACTACGCCGGCCTGAGGAACCATCCGCTGTTCGGCCACTTCCAGATTCTGTTTCGGGATTTCAACTCCGCCGCCTCCTATAGCACGCCGGCGGCAGTGCGCCTGCTGCGCGCGAACTGCGGTCAGCCACCCCATGCAGCACTCGGGGAGCCGGCTCCCGAGGGCTGTTACCTCTTTCCCAGTCTGGCCCGCCTGGGATTCGAGACCCAGAAGGTGCTCAACCATGACGGGCGGTTCGACGACTTCGCATCCCGCCTGACGGAGAACGGCCTCCCGGAGGCGCCGCTGAATCTGTCGGGGCTGGGCGCCGCGCTACACGCCTTCGATGGCTCTCCCGTGTACGACGACCTGCAAGTGCTGAGCCGCTGGTGGGGCCGACGCCTGGCCACGGAAGCCCCGCGGGTCGCCGCCTACTACAACACCATCACCCTGCACGATGGCAATCATCCCGTGCGCGCCACCGGCAACATGCTGGGCAGTCGGCGCAGCTATCCGCGGCGCCTGCGCCGGCTCCTGGACGATCTGGAGACCTTTCTGCGTACCCTGGAGGCCGGCGCTCGGCCCATGATGGTGATCCTGATCCCCGAACACGGCGCGGCCATGCGCGGCGATCGGCTGCAGATTCCCGGACTGCGTGAGATCCCGACCCCGAGAGTCACCCGGGTGCCGGCGGCCGTGGCCTTCATCGGTGCACGGAGTGTGGCAGGTGGACCGGTGCTGATCGACCGTCCGAGCAGCTATCTGGCCCTCAGCGCACTGCTGGACCGGGCGCTGGACAGCAACGTGTTCGGGACCGGCATCTTCGACCCGGCCGCGCTCACGGCGGACCTACCCGCCACCCCTTTCGTGGCCGAGAACGCCGGCAGTGTAGTCATCCGCCAGGCGGGAGCTTATGCCGTGCGCCTGGCCGACGAGCCCTGGATGCCCTATCCGGAAACGCCGCCGCTGGTCGAGCGCATTCCCGCTGCACTCCGGCTCACCGTGTTCGAGCGGCGCGGTCCCTCTCTACGGGACGTCTCCAGCCCTCCCGCCCGACGCTGAGCCCCCGCCTCCTTGCGGGGCATGCTCGGATCGGGACGCCAGCCGAAGCCGGCGCTCTCAAACGCCCCCACCGCGCACCGCATGCCGGAGACCAACGTGCCGGATCACCCATTTCTCGGCCTCCACCAGGACCAGGATGGACACGCCCACGGCCAGCACCCGAGCCCACTGGCCCAGATCCAGACCCTGCGTCTGGAACAGATGCTGGAACGGGCCCAGATAGGTAAACACGAGCTGGAAGGCCACCAGCACCGCGATGACGATCCAGACCACACGGCTCCCGAACAACCCCGCTCGATTGAGGATCGGGCGAACCAGATAGCGGGTATTGAACAGATAGCACAGCTCACAGCAGACGAGGGTGTTCACGGCCACGGTGCGGGCCAGATCGAGATGCACCCCTTGGGCCCGCTCCCACAGAAACAACCCGAACGTACCCAGGACCACCAGCACCGATACGAAGCCCACCCGCCAGACCAGGAACGGAGACAGCAGGGGCTCGCGCGGGTCCCGCGGCGGGCGCTGCATGAGGTCCGGCTCGCCCGGCTCGAACGCAAGCGCCAGCCCCAGGGTCACCGCCGTGATCATGTTGACCCACAGGATCTGGACCGGCGTGATCGGCAGCAACGTCCCCAGCGCGATGGCCGCCAGGAGCATCAGGGCCTCGCCGCCGTTGGTGGGAAGGAGGAAGACCATGGCCTTGCGCAGATTGTCGTAGACGGTGCGGCCCTCTTCCACCGCGTGGACGATGGTGGCGAAATTGTCGTCCGCCAGGACCATCTCCGCCGCCTCCTTGGCGGCCTCCGTGCCCACACGGCCCATGGCGATGCCGACGTCGGCACGGCGCAGCGCCGGAGCGTCGTTGACGCCGTCCCCCGTCATGGCCACCACCTTGCCGTGGGACTGCAACGCCGCCACCAGGCGCAGCTTGTGCTCGGGGCTGGTGCGCGCAAACACGTCCACGCTCAGGGCCTGACGCCGCAGCACCCGATCGTCCATCCGGTCCAGCTCGGGCCCCGTGAGCACCGCCTGGCCATCTCCAAGGCCAAGCTGGCGCGCGATGGCCAGGGCGGTCGCTGCGTGGTCACCGGTGATCATCTTCACTGCAATCCCGGCGCTGCGACACTGGCCCACGGCCCGCACCGCCTCTTCGCGCGGCGGATCCAGCATGCCGACCAGGCCCAGCAGGATCAGCTCCCCGGCCACGTCCTCGAACCGCAGCTCCGTCTGCTCCCCCGAGACGTCCTTACAGGCGATGGCCAAGACCCGCTCGCCCCGGCAGGCCACCGTCTCCATGCCCTGCGACCAGTAGGCCGCGTCCAAGGGCAGGTCGGCGCCCTCGGCCGTGCGCTGTCGGATACACCGTGGCAACACGACCTCGGGTGCCCCTTTCACAAAGATGAAGCCATGGCCCGCATGGTCGTGGTGCAGCGTGGCCATGAATCGCGCCTCGGACTCGAATGGAATCACGTCCGTGCGCGGATAGCGCTCCCGTTCCAATGCCGGGGACAATCCGAGCTTCATCGCATAGACGAGAAGCGCCGCCTCCGTAGGGTCGCCATGGACCCGCCAACCAGCCTCGGACGGCTCCAGCTCTGCGTCGTTGCAGAGCAGGCCGGCGCGCGCCAGCGCCACCAGACCCGGCACGTCCTCGGGCTCGATCTCCTGGTTCGCGAAGCGCACGACCCCGTGCGGGTCATAGCCCACCCCGGTGACCTCGTACAGACCATCGGCCATCATGACCGAGCGCACGGTCATCTCGTTGCGCGTCAATGTGCCGGTCTTGTCCGAGCAGATCACGCTCACTGCGCCCAGTGTCTCCACGGCAGGCAGGCGCCGGATGATGGCGTTGCGGCGAGCCATGCGCTGCACGCCGATGGCCAGCGTGATGGTCATGACCGCGGGCAGCCCTTCCGGGATCGCCGCCACGGCGAGCCCCACCGCCGCCATGAACATGTCGATGGCGGCGTAGCCCCGGACCCAGACTCCGAACGCGAAGGTTCCTGCCGCCACCACGAGGATGGCTGCACTCAGGCCACGCGCGAACCGGTCCATCTGTCGCAACAGCGGCGTGGTGAGGGGCTCCACCTCGGCGATCATCCGGCTGATGCGCCCCAGTTCGGTGTGCTCTCCTGTGGCCACCACCACCCCTTCGCCCTGCCCACTGACCACCAGGGTCCCCGCATAGGCCATGCTCCGACGGTCCCCCAACGGGGCGTCCTCGGCCACCGGTCCCGTGGTCTTGAGCACCGCCACCGACTCTCCGGTCAGCGCCGCCTCCTGGACGTGCAGGTTGCGCACCCGGAACAGGCGCAGATCCGCGGCCACCTTGTCACCCGCCTGCAGTAGGACGACGTCGCCGGGAACCAGGCGATCGGCCGGGAGGCGGCGGTACGTCCCGTCGCGCCGCACCATGGCCTCCGGGGTGAGCAGCTTGCGAATACCCGCCAGGGCATCCTCGGCCTTGCCTTCCTGGATGAACCCGATGAGCGCGTTGACCGCCACCACCGCGAGGATCACCCCGGCATCGAGCCAGTGCTGCAGCAGTGCCGTAACACCCGCCGAGGCCAGCAGGACGTAGATCAGCACATTGTGGAACTGCGAGAGGAGCCGCGCCCAGGCGCTGCGCCGTTGCGGCTCCGGCAGGCGGTTCGGCCCGAATCGCGCCAGGCGGCGATCGGCCTCTTCCGTGCTCAGACCTTGCGGGCCGCTGTCGAGCGCAGCGAAGACCGATTCCGGGTCCCGGGCATGCCAGGGCGTATCGCACCCATCTTCGGGCGCACCGGCGGTACCCCGCTCCAGGGGTTTCACGACCTGTGACGCCTCCAGCCGAGGAGCTGCATCCAGGCCCCCGCCAGCAATGCCAGACCGCCCAGCGAGAAGGCGGCCCCGAGCCCTGCGAGGATGGCCGGGCCGGCCAGGCCATCGCGCTCGACGACCGACGAGGACGGGGACTCGGGATCCACGTAGACGCGAATGCGGGCCCCCGGCGGATAGGTCTCGGCCAGCCGTCCCCGCACGGCCCCCTCGTCGCTGCTGTAGGTCGGCACCAGACTGAACCGGTCGCTCTGGTACCGGCGCCCTGCGTATGTATACACATAGACGACGCGGGGGGCGAAGACGGTCTCGGTGGGATCGGTCTTGCGGGCGCCATGGTGGCGGGTGCTGCGTACCACTTCGGTCCGCACCACGGTGGCCGTGACGGGAACCCAGCCGGCAAAACCCTGCCACGCCAGGCGCAGGGCCAACCAACCGTCCACGCTCATCACCGCCCCCAGGGCCGAGAAGGCCACGCCCAGGGCCAACAGGGCCCAGGGCGCCCGGCCGCAGCGGGGCCCCACGGGGTGCGGCGGCCGCACGCGACCGGGGGCTAGGCCCATCGCATACGGCCCATCTCCAACGGATGACTGAGGGCCGGGTGATATGGATAGGCACGGAACCGGTAGCAGATCAGACCGGACAGCTCGGGCACAAAGTCCAGTGTGAATACGGCGCTGCGCCCGCCCGCCCAGGGCTCGGCCTGCAACCGGTAGGTGATCTGCGCGGGACACTCGCCGGTATCCCCGGGGTGGCCGACCAGACACTCCACCAATAGATCGTCCGGGCGCAATCCGGCCAGATCCACTTCCAACCGTACGTGCACCGGCTCCCCGGCGCCGATGAAACGCGGAGCGTCGTCTATCCGGCGCAAAGCGACACCGGGCCAGAGCTCTCGAACCCGGGCCTTCCATTGGGCCAGCTCGCGCGCGCCCTTTGCCCCATCGGCCGCCAGACGGGCGGCACCGTCACGCGCGGGACGATAGTAGCCCATCGCATAGTCACGCAGCATCCGCCCGGCATTGAAGCGTGGGATTACGGTGCGCATGGAGGCCTTGGAGCGACGCACCCAGCCCTTGGAATAGCCGTCGCCATCGGTCCGGAAATACAAGGGGATCACCTGTTCCTCCAGCAGGTCCATCAGCGCGTCGGCCTCGATGCGCCGGCGTTCGGCGGGGTCCTCCACGGCCACGGCCGGCTGGATCGCCCAGCCGTTCTCACCGTCGTAGGCTTCGGGCCACCAGCCATCCAGGACGCTCAGATTCAGCACGCCGTTGATGGCTGCCTTCTGCCCCGAAGTCCCACAGGCCTCCAGCGGGTATTCCGGGGTGTTGAGCCACACGTCGACCCCGGTGACCAGCCAACGCGCCAGGGCGAGGTTGTAGTCCTCAAGAACCAGGACCTTCCCCTGGAATTCCGGTTGCAGGCCGATCTCATGAATGCGCCTGAGCAAGGCCTGGCCCTCCTCGTCGTTGGGGTGTGCCTTGCCTGCCATGAGCACCAGCACCGGGCGCTGGGGGTCGTTGAGGATACGCCGCAGACGCTCCGGGTCCTGGAACAGCAGGTCGGCCCGTTTATAGCTGGCGAAACGGCGGGCGAAGCCCAGCACCAACACCTCGGGGTGCTTGGGGTCCAGTAGCTGCGTGAGGTGCTCGATCTGGATGGGATTCAACCCCTGCTTGCGAAACTGGCGGCAGGCATGGCGGCGGACGAACTCGAGCATGTCCTGCTTCATGCTCTGCCGGGTGCTCCAGAACGCGTAGTCGGGGATCTCGTCCACCACACGCCAGTAATCGGCGTTGAGGATCTGGTTACGCCAATTGCCACCGAGGTTGAGGTCGAACAGGGCCCGCCAGCGCGACGACAGGAAGGTGAACAGATGCACCCCGTTGGTGACGTAGCCCAGCGGATTCTCCTCCGGGGGCACCTCGGTCCACACATAGGATTCCATGCGCGAGGCCACCCCGCCGTGGATCCGACTCACGCCATTGCAGTGACGTGAGCCGCGCAGGGCCAATGCGGTCATGTTGAGCCCCCACTCGGTGCCCGGGGCCCGACCCAGGCGAAACAGGGTGTCGAACTCGATCCCCAGCCGCGCAGGGGCCCAGGCGAGCATGTGTTCCACCAGCCCGCGCTCGAACACGTCATGGCCGGCGGCGACGGGCGTGTGGGTGGTGAACACGGTGGCGGCGGCCACCAGTTCCCATGCGGCCGAGAAGGGCAGGCCCTGAGCCACCTGCTGGGCGCAGCGTTCGATGACCAGGAAGGCCGCATGCCCCTCGTTGATGTGCCAGACGCTGGGTGCCAAGCCCAGTGCCTCCAGTGCCCGCACCCCACCCACGCCGAGCACGAGCTCCTGCTGGATGCGCATGGCCCGATCGCCGGCGTAGAGTTGATAGGTGATGGCACGGTCGGCCTCGGTGTTGTCCTCCAGGTCCGTATCCAGCAGGATCAGGCGGATCTTGCCCACCTTGGCCTCCCAGACCCGCGCCCATACCTCGCGCTCGGCGATGGGCACCGCGACCCGCAGTTCCTGCCCCTGGGGATCGCGCAGCAGGCGCACCGGGAGCTCCCCGAAGTCCGTATCGGGATAACGCACGATCTGGTTGCCGTAGCGGTCGATCTCCTGGGTGAAATAACCATGGCGGTAGAGCAGGCCCACCGCCACCAGCGGCACCTCCAGGTCGCTGGCCGCCTTGCAGTGGTCACCGGCCAGGATGCCGAGTCCGCCCGAATAGATGGGCACGCTCTCGTGCAGACCGAACTCCAGGCAGAAATAGGCGACCAGGTCGTGTTTCGGGTCCAGGCACCGCCCCATGTTGCAGAGCTGGGACTCGCTCATGTACGTGTCGTACTCGGCCAGGGCGCGGTTGTAGGCCTCGAGGAAGGTCAGATCGTGGGCCGCCTCTTCGAGGCGCGACTGGGCGATACGGCGCAGGAAGACCTTGGGGTTGTGCCCACAGCTCGCCCACAGCTCGGCGTCCAGGTAGAGAAACAGGCTCCGCACCTGGCTCGACCAGCTGTAGTACAGATCCTCGGCCAGCTCGGCGAGGCGCCGGATCCGCTCCGGGATCCGAGGCCGAATCTCCAGCAGATAGGTGTGTGCGGTCACGGAATGCTCCTCGGTGGCTGATGGGCGCATCGTTGTTGTGCGTAGCCGGATCCCGTCGGATCCGGCAGGCTCCGATGCCGGTCACTCTACTTCGGACCCCCGGCACCGTCTACGGCCTCAGGGCCCCGCTCGGGCCGGCCGTCGCGGTGCGCCCGGAGGGACTCGCCAGCGGCCTCACGAAACCGCGGCGCCCGACTCCCCGGCTGCATGGTGGGCCTGACGCACGTCCGCCAGGACGCGCTCGTTCTGCAGCACCCACTCCTGCCTGGTTCGTGCCCGTGCAGCACCACAGAACAGCAGCCGGTCGCCGAGCGCCAGGGCGCGGTCACCGGGAGGGAGACGCTCGAAACGGTCCCCGTGCTCCCTGGCAAGGGCCAGGGCACGGAGCGCCCGGTCCGGTTCCCTAGGATCCACCAGCAGGAGCCCCAAGGGCACGGTGTCGCCGTGCTCCAGGGCCGCGGCCACGGCATGGGCCTGGGCCTCACCGATCTCCACCTCCCAGACCTCCGGGGGGCGATCGCCCACCAGGCCTGCCATGCGGCTTGCCAGTTCGCAGGCCCACTGGTTGGTCTCCTCACGCATCGAGCCGAAGAAGCGATAGAGCAGCGGCGTATTGAGCAGGATGCGCACCTTCTCGGCCACGGTACGGCTGGGGTGCATCCGGATGTCGGCGTGCACGGTCTCGAACAGCCGGTCGTTGCGTGCCTCGTTCTGGCGCAGGACCACGAACAGATCGGGATTGATCTCCCGGGCGGTCATGATGATCGAGAGGTTGTTGGTGTCGTTGTTGGTCCCGGCCACGATGGCCGCTGCGCGGTCGGCACCGGCCTCCAGCAGGGTGCCGGCCTCGGTGCCCCAACCCACCACGCAGCCCTGTGGCGGCGTGCCGGTGCGCTCGGGAGTGGCCTCGATCACCACCACGTCGAGGCCCGCGGCCTCCAGCTTCGGAATGACCGCCTTGCCGAAGCGTCCGTATCCGCAGACGATCCACAGTCCCTGCAAGGGGGGATAGATGGGCTCCGGCAGCCGGGTGCCCTGCTCCACGCCGAGCCAGTCATGGACGAGATGCTGGCACGGCGCACGCAACGCCGTCTCCAGCAGCTCGGCGAAGGTCTCGAAGGGATCCACGATATGGTCGGTGCCGAACGAGGCCATGTTGGCTTCCACGTCTCGAGCATCGGCACGGCACACCACCATCAGGCCGGGGCGCAGCAACTTGCTGGAAATGGCCACCTTGAGGTTCACCTCGTTGACATTGGTCAGTGCCACCACACCCCTGCAGCAGCGGTGCTCCAGACCGGCCTCGATCAAATGCCGCGGCA
>JALVEU010000188.1 GCA_027030565.1 Gammaproteobacteria bacterium
AGCAGCGCGGATACTTCGGTACCGGCCAGCGTGTAACGATAGATGTTGTCGATGAACATGAGCACGTCACGACCCTCGTCGCGAAAGTACTCCGCGATGGTCAGGCCCGTCAGCGCCACACGCAGACGGTTGCCCGGTGGCTCGTTCATCTGACCATAGACGAGCGCCACCTTGTCCAACACGTTGGCCTCGGTCATCTCGTGATAGAAGTCGTTTCCCTCGCGCGTGCGCTCGCCCACGCCGGCGAATACCGAGTAGCCCGAATGTTCGATGGCGATGTTGCGGATCAGCTCCATGAGCGTGACCGTCTTGCCGACGCCGGCGCCGCCGAACAGGCCCACCTTGCCGCCCTTGGCGATGGGCATGATGAGATCGATGACCTTGATCCCTGTCTCCAGGATTTCCACCGTTCCGGCCTGCTCTGCGTAGCCGGGGGGATCCCTGTGGATGGGCCAGCGCTCCCGGGCTTCGACCTCGCCGCGCTCGTCCACCGGCTCACCGAGCACGTTCATGACGCGCCCCAGGGTACCCTCTCCCACCGGCACGGAGATGGGGCCACCGGTGTTGTCCACCGCCAGGCCGCGCTTGAGGCCGTCGGTGGGCCCCATGGCAATGGTGCGCACCACGCCGTCGCCAAGCTGCTGCTGCACCTCCAGCACCAGGCCGGTGTCCGCCACCTTCAGGGCGTGGTAGACGCTGGGCAGTGCGTCGCGTGGGAACTCCACATCGACCACCGCACCGATGATTTGCACAATCTGGCCAGAACTCATGCTGCCTTCCTCTCAAATCGGTCTGGGTTGGGTGACGACCTGTCCCGTGCCGCCGTCATACCGCCTGGGCCCCGCTGACGATCTCCGAGATCTCCTGGGTGATCGCCGCCTGGCGCGCCTTGTTGTAGGCGAGCTGCAAATCGTTGATGAGTGTGCCGGCATTGTCGGAGGCGGCCTTCATGGCGACCATGCGTGCAGCCATCTCACAAGCGACGTTCTCCACCACCGCCTGATAGACCTGCGCCTCCACATAACGCATCAGCAGGCCGTCGAGCACGTCCTTGGCGTCGGGTTCGTAGATGTAATCCCAGTGGTGCCGCAGCGTATCATCGCCGGCCGGCTCCACGGGAAGCAGCTGGGTCACCGTGGGCCGTTGGGTCATGGTGTTGACGAACTGATTCTCCACGAGATACAGGCGATCAATGGCGCCGCTGTCGTAGGCGTCCAGCATCACCTTCACGGTGCCGATCAAATCCGCGATATGAGGCCGATCGCCGAGGTGCTCCGTATGCCCCAGCACCTCGCCGCCCACGCGGCGGAAGAAACCCATGGCCTTGGCGCCGATCAGGCAGAAACGCGGCTGTGCTCCCTTTTCACGCCAGACGTGGACCGCCTCCACCGCCCTCTTGAACAGATTGATGTTCAATCCGCCGCACAGCCCCCGGTCCGTGGAAACGACGATGAAGCCCACCGCCTTGACCGTAGGACGCTCGACCAGGTACGGATGCCGGTACTCGGGGTGTGCCATGGCCAGGTGTCCGATGACGTTGCGGATCTTCGCCGCATAGGGTCGCGAGGCGAACATCCGCTCCTGGGCGCGGCGCATCTTCGAGGCGGCCACCATCTCCATGGCCTTGGTGATTTTCTGGGTGCTCTGGATGCTCCGGATCTTGGTGCGAATCTCTTTTTCACCGGCCATGAAAGCTACTCCGCCTGATCAGCCCTGAGGTTGGTCATCGGGTCGGCACTCACCAGGTATGATTCTTCTTGAAATCGTCGAGGGCCGCCCGGAACGCCTGCTCGATCTCCTCGTTCCAATCGCCCGTCTCGTTGATGCGGGCCATGAGCTCGGCGTGCTCGCTGTTCATGTAGCTGTGAAGGGCCGCCTCGAAGTCGACCACTTTCTTCACGGCCACATCGTCCAGATAGCCCTCGTTGGCGGCAAACAACGAGATGGCCATCTCCGCCACACTGAGGGGGTGGTACTGCGGTTGTTTCATGAGTTCGGTGACGCGTTCGCCGCGCTCGAGCTGCTTGCGGGTCTGCTCGTCCAGATCCGATGCGAACTGTGAGAACGCGGCCAGCTCACGATACTGGGCGAGGGCCAGACGCACACCGCCGCCGAGTTTCTTGATGATCTTGGTCTGCGCCGCGCCACCCACGCGCGAGACCGACAGCCCGGCGTTGATGGCCGGCCGGATGCCGGCATTGAACAGGTCGGTCTCCAGGAAAATCTGCCCGTCCGTGATGGAGATGACGTTGGTGGGCACGAAGGCCGAGACGTCGCCGGCCTGGGTCTCGATGATGGGCAGTGCCGTAAGCGAGCCGGTTCGACCCTTGACCTCGCCGTTGGTCACCCGCTCCACGTAGTCCGCATTGACCCGGGCGGCCCGCTCCAGCAGTCGGGAGTGAAGATAGAACACGTCACCCGGATAGGCCTCACGCCCCGGGGGCCTGCGGAGTAGCAGCGAGACCTGCCGGTAGGCCCAGGCCTGCTTGGTGAGATCGTCGTAGACGATGAGCGCGTCTTCGCCCAGGTCGCGGAAATACTCACCCATGGCGCAGCCGGCATAGGGGGCGATGTACTGCATGGCGGCCGACTCGGCCGCCGTGGCCGCCACCACGATGGTGTGCTCCATGGCACCATGCTCTTCGAGCTTGCGAACCACGTTGGCGACCGAAGAGGCCTTCTGACCGATCGCCACGTAGATGCAGGTGAGGTCCTTGCCCTTCTGGTTGATGATGGTGTCGATGGCCACCGCGGTCTTGCCCGTCTGGCGGTCACCGATGATGAGCTCTCGCTGACCACGCCCGATGGGGGTCATGGCATCGATGGCCTTGAGTCCGGTCTGGACCGGCTGCGAGACCGACTGGCGCTCGATGACGCCCGGAGCGATCTTCTCGATGGGCTCGTAGCGTTCGGCCTCAATGGGGCCGC
>JALVEU010000189.1 GCA_027030565.1 Gammaproteobacteria bacterium
CAGGCCGAGCTCGTGCTCCAGCCCCTGCACACCCGCCTTGATGGCCCCGCAGGCCGTGGTGGTGACCCCACTGGAATGCCAGTCGAAACCCAGCACACAGCCCAGGGCCTGGAACCAGTACGGGTCCGACAGGCGCAGCAGCACCTCACCGGGGCCGTGCTCGGCCACCATGTGACAGACGATCTCGCGGGCCAACCGCGTCATGCGCTCGAAGAGCCAGCGGGGGGCCCGGCCACCGTGCAGCGGGAGATGGGCGTAGCCGGTGCGCACGGGACGATTCTGGGCGCGGGGCGCGCAAATGTCCATGGCGGTGTGCGCCGGCATGGGCCACGCCCGGCACGGCTTGGGCCGTGTCTGGCTGAACTCCCTGCGCCGCGGCGTTGCGGGGTGAGGCCGCTCAGGGGCCTGCGCTTACAGCTCAGGCGGACAGGCGCTCGGTCTCGCCGGCCAGGGCCTGCAGGCGCTGGACGAAGGGCGTTTGCTGGTGTGCGGTGAGGAGCAGCTTTTCCGTGGAGCGGGTCATGGCCACGTAGAGGAGCCTCGCCTCCATGGCGGGGTCCTCTTCGGTGTCCACGTGGCCGAGGCCCGCGACGACCACCACCGGGAACTCCAGCCCCTTGCTGCTGTGCATGGTCATGAGCTTCACGCTGTCGTGGGCGGGCCGGAACCGCTTCTTGGACTGCGCGTCGGCGAGCCGCTGGCAAGGGATGCCGGCGCGCGTGAACACCTCTTGCAACTCTTGGCCCATCCACAGGTAGCGGTAGACGACGGCCATGTCGGCCCAGGCGATTCCCCGCTCGTCGTGCAGGCGCTTGAGGGTGCGGGCGACGTAGCGCGCCTCGCGGGCGAAGGAGTCGAACAGGCGCAGCGCCGGAGGTGGCCCGTGGCGCCCAGCGCAGCGCGGCTCGACGATGGGGACGGATGCGTCTCGGTCGTCCTTGCTGCCCAGGTAGTCCTGGATGAAGCGGTAGGCGAAGGAGAGGATCTCCTGCGTATTGCGGTAGTTGAGGCGGAGGATCGTGGTGCGCCCGCGGGCCTGGATGCCCACGCTCGACAGCGTGAAGTCCAGGGTCTTGCGCCGGTTGTAGATGGACTGGGCGTCGTCGTAGAGCAGCAGCAGTGCGTTGGTCTCCGGATCCACCATGCCCGTGATCAGGCGCAGCCACTCGGCCTCGAAGTCGTGGCCCTCGTCGATCATCACGGCTCCGTACTGTGCCTTGGGGATCTCGCCACGGTCCACCGCCGCGATCACCGTCTCCACCAGCCGCTCGATGTACCGCTCGCCTGGGGCGGGGCGTTGCACGTGGTACGCCCGCAGCTGCTCGCCGCACCAGTCGTGGAAGTGGTAGACCTGTACCCGCTCGCCCAGGCCGCGCTCGGCCATCATCTCGCGCAGCCGGTTGGCCAGGGCGATGTTGTAGCAGAGCACGAGGATCGGCTTGTGCATCAGCTTGGCCAGATACAGGCAGCGGTAGCCCAGGATGAGGGTCTTGCCCGAGCCGGCCACGCCGTGGATGACGCGGTGGCCCTCGCCCAGGCTGCGGGCGAGCTGCTCCTGCTGCATGTCCATGACCTTGACCAGGTCCGGGAGCAGCCCGTCGGGGTCTGCTGCATCCTCGGCCGGGTCCGGCAGCAGGCTGCCCTGCGCCGAGGGGATGCGGATCTCGGGGAACAGGTGCCAGCGGATGCGGTCGATCTGGGGCAGCGTCAACAAACTCCGAAACGCCGTGCTGAACATGTCCCAGAGACGCTTCTGGAAGGCCTCGGGATCCACGCCCTCGGCCATCTCGTCGCGGCAGATCACCCGGTGCTCCGGCAGGACCTCGCCCAGGTCGGTGCTGTCGAACTGGCGCCGGGTGATGTGGCTCAGCACCACGCCGTACCCGTAGGGAAACGTGAGCTTGCCGCGGTGGCGGCCCTCGTGGTGGATCAGCTGCGGATCGCGCTCCAGCTGCTGCACCAGGCGGTATGCGCACTCGCGCACCTGCTCCAGGGGGTTGCTCACCGTGCGCAGGCCACGCGCCGTGAGCAGTGTTGCCGAGACCTTGTCCATGCGCTGAATGGTCTCGAGCCTCCAGTCCTTGACCTCCAGCAACAGCAGGCCGCGACCCGGGTGCAGGACGATGAAATCGGCATAGCGCGGGCGCATCCCCACCGGCGTGTCGTACCAGCATAGATAGTCGTCCTCCAGATGCGATTCCAGGCGCCGCGCGAAACGTCTCTCGCCCGGCTGCATCCGGTGCAGGCAGCTGCTCAGTGCTGGAATGATTTGGGCCATACCAATCGCCGCGTGACGGCGCACTCAGGGAATGCTCGACTGCTTACAAAATCATCGCAACGCACCGAAATGCAAGGAGTTTGCGACGGGGATGGCGAGTTCTACGACGGAGTGGCCCAAGAAGGGGCACCCCACGAGGGGAAAACGCGAGGGTCACCCCGGTAAGCGTTTGGGTATCGGTGGCTGGATTCGGCGCGCGGTGAGCTCCCGCAGAACGGTATCCTTGCCCGGCAGCCAGGCGCGGCAGACAGTCTCGCTCCAGAGGGTTTGGGTCTCGATGACCCGGCAGAGCTCCCCGTGCTCGGGGCTGCAGTACCAGTTGTCATTTTCAATCGACATCAACAATCGGCTTGTTCCCTACTTCCCCGGTTTACCCTTCGATTGGATTGGGGCCCGTGTCCTTATCGTAATCATCAAAGAAAACTCGTTCTCCGACATGTACTGAACCATCTTCCTCTAGGTAGGCAATCTGGCTAAACGTTCGCCTCGGCGTCTGTCTGTCATGCGATCCACCGAGAATCCATTTTTCGCCAAGCAGCGTCCAGATCAGCCTCAAACTTACTAATATGTGCAGAATAGGATGGGCGTTGAGCGCGTAATGTGAGATCATTGCGGCACGCAATGAGAAGAGTTTCTCGGGGGC
>JALVEU010000190.1 GCA_027030565.1 Gammaproteobacteria bacterium
CCGAATGAGACTCCGCAGCTGCTGAGAGTTGCCGTCCTGGCTTTCGCATTACGGGGGGCGCCGGTGGGGCAGTCAAGGAGATTCGCTACACTGCACCACGAAGCGGCGGATGGCCATCAGGTGCTTCTGCTAGTTTAGTCCGTCGGCCCCCGGCTGGGTTGCACCGACGCCGCTGCGCTGGACCGACGGGTGAGCCACGCCGACAGAACAATGGCTGGCGTCCCCAACACTGCTGCATAGAGGAAAAAGAATCCATAGCCCTGTCCGTCGACCACCCAGCCGGCGAATCCCCCAAGGAACTTGGCGGGCAGGGTCATCAGCGAGCTGAACAGCGCATACTGCGTGGCGGTGTAAGTCGTGTTGGTGAGACTCGACAGGTAGGCGATGAACACCGCGGTGGCCAGGCCGCCACTGAGGTTGTCGGCACTGACCACGGCGGCCAGCTTCAGGAGGCTGGGCTCGCTGCCGGCCAGCCAGGCGAAGAGCAGATTCGTCACGGCGACCAGTGTAGCCCCCCACACCAGGGGTCGCGCGATGCCGAAACGAGCGGTGAGCACGCCGCCCAGGGCCGAACCGGCGATGGTCATGAAGAACCCGAAGATCTTGGTCACGTTGGCGATGTCTTTCTTGCTGAAACCCAGATCCAGGTAGAAGGGATTGGCCATGACGCCCATGGTGATGTCGCTGAGTTTGTAAACGGCGATCAGGGCCAAAATGGCCAGGGCGAGCCGGCCGTTGCGCGCGAAGAATTCGACGAAGGGTGCGACCACCGCCTCTGCAAACCATTGCATCATGCGGGCCCAGGCATGCCTACCGGTGACGGGGAGTTCGGATTCGAGCTCCTGTTCCAGGCGCTGCGTGGCGGGATCGATCGGATGCGGTGGTTCGCGCACCGCAAGAGTGGTCACGATGCCTGCGGCCATGAGGCCGGCCATGGTCAGATAGGCCGCGCGCCAGGAGAGATCTTCGGCGAGGTAGAAGGCACCGGCTCCCGCTGCCAACAGTGCCAGCCGGTAACCGAGCACGTAAGCTGCGGCCATCGCACCCTGGAAGCGGGCCTCCATGGCCTCGATGCGGAACGCGTCGATCACCACGTCCTGGGTCGCCGACGAGAATGCCACGAGGAGCGCGAACCAGGCGATTCGTGTCAGCTGTGTGGTGGGATCGGTCAGTGCCATACCGGTCAGCCCGGCGGCGATGCCCAGCTGGGCCGCCAGCATCCAGCCGCGCCGCTTGCCGAGCCATCGGGTCAGCGGGGGCAGGGGCATGCGGTCGATCACCGGTGCCCAGAACACCTTGATCGAATAGGTGATCCCGACCCAGGAGAAGAAGCCGATCACGGTGCGCTCGACGCCCACGTCGCGCAGCCAGCCGGAGAGGGTCGAGAACACCAACAGGAAAGGCAGTCCGGCACTGAACCCGAGGAACACCATGGCCACTACGCGAGGCCGGGTGTAGACGGTGAGTGCGTCCTTCCAGCTGAGCCGCTCGGTCTCGTCGGAGATCAAAGGGCCAGATCGTAGTCGATGGTCAACGGTGCATGGTCGGAGAACCGTTCGGCCTTGTAGATCTCCGCCCGGCGGACGCGATCCCGAAGGTTCTCGCTGATCACGTGGTAGTCGATGCGCCAGCCAACATTCTTCTCCCAGGCGCGTCCCCGGTTGGACCACCATGTATACTGGTTCGGTTCCTGGTTCACCACGCGAAAGGCGTCCACATAGCCGCGCCGCGTGAACAGGCATTCCATCCAGTGTCTCTCGTGGGGGAGGAAGCCCGAGTTCTTCTGGTTGGAGCGCCAGTTCTTCAGGTCGATCTCACGGTGGGCGATGTTGAAATCGCCGCAGACGATCACCGCTGGATATGTCCGGCGCAACTCTTCGAGCACGTCGGGGAAACACTCCAGGAACCGGTCCTTGGAGGCTTGGCGCTCCGGGCCAGCCGAGCCTGAGGGTGCGTACAGGGAGACCACACAAAGGTCTGAGAACACGGCCTCTGCATAGCGGCCCTCCTGATCGAACTCCACGCAGCCCATGACAGTACGCTCGGCCTGTGGCCGCTTGCGAGCGAACAGGGCCACGCCTGCGTAGCCGGCACGTTCGGCATCTACATAGCGGCAGTGGTAGCCTTCAGGATGATAGATGGGGTCCTGCAGTTGGCGCAGATGCGCCTTGGTCTCCTGGATGCAGACTAGATCGGCATCTTGGCGCTCGAGCCACTGGAAAAAGCCCTTGCGCGCAGCGGAGCGGATGCCGTTGGCATTGAAGGTGACGACGCGCAGCATGGTCGGCGCATTATACGCGCGCCCAATGTGTGCCCGCGACCGAAGGTACCGTGCACCTGCGGTCTTCGGAAGGACGTGCCACCCTCGCCGGAGGCACCGTCAGGCGTTGTTCGGTGTGGGCGCAGGGAGTGCAGTCCCGTCGCGCCGGTTCTGTGGTCGCTGGGCTGGGATGTGATCGAGGCAACATTCCCTACTCGAATTGGCACTATACTCTTGCATGAACGGCGCCATTGTGCCGACGAATGGATGGGGTTGAAGCAGTGGAAGTGCTTTCGATGAGCGCTGTAGGGCGTGGACCAAGAACTGGGATCCGGGCGTGTGTTACGCAGCTTGTTCTATGGCTGCTGGTCATCCCCCTGCTCCTCCATGTGAGTGGCGTCAGTGCAGCCCAGAGTCCGTATCCGGGTGCGCCGTTTGCGGTGCCTGGTCAGATCGAGGCGGAGGACTACGATCTGGGTGGTGAAGGTGTGGCCTATCACGACACCACGGTGGGCAATGCCGGAGGTGTGTATCGCAACGACGACGTCGACATTTGGGAGATGTCGGGGTCGCCGGGGCAGTACGGGGTGAGTGCGCAGGCCACGGGGGAGTGGCGGGAGTACACCATCGACGTGGGCACGGCGGG
>JALVEU010000191.1 GCA_027030565.1 Gammaproteobacteria bacterium
ACCGCCCCAGGTAGGGTATGTGCGCTCCGGCTCATCGCTTCAGAACGGTTCCTCGACCCGCACGGTGTCGAAACCTGCCTCCCGGGCCACACAGGTGGCGCGGTCCAAGTCGTGATAGCGGCGCGGGCGACCGAGCGCATCCGTCAACAGGTGGCGGCGACCCGCCTCGTCGATGAACACCACGTGCCACGCGTTGTCCCGCTCCGCAGGCTCCAGCACCGCCTCGCGCAGCCGACCCTCAGACCGCTGTAGCCTGGCTTCCTCGATCTGCATCCCGTCGGAGTCCTCCGGTCCACCTGTGGCCCAGTATACGGGTCAACTCGCCGATGTCGGGCGAGCTGGACTGATCCCGCTCAAGGATCGGGTCCATGGGCGCGTGGTATACATGCGTTTACTGATATATTCCGATGTTCGCATAGATAAGCCTCCACGGGAGAACGTCACCATGCAACACACCCTCGATGCACTGTTCCCCATCGGCCTGCAGTTTCACGGCCACAAATGCCCCGCCATGCCCATGGGCCTTCGGGCCGGTCTGGCCGCCCTGCGCGCCCTGGGCGTCCAACGCGCCAAGAACAAGGAGCTCTTCGTCTACTCCGAAACCGGCAAGGGCCACGCCGCTGGCTGCTTCCTGGACGGGATCATGGTGGCCACGGGCTGTACCTACGGCAAGTCCAACATCCAGAAGTGCTACTACAACAAGATGGCTTTCACCCTGCTCGACACGCACACCGGTCGCTCGGTCCGGGTGGCGCTCAAGCCTGAATTCTTCGAGGCGGCGCTCGCCTCGCCCTTCGTACAGCAGCGCCGGCAGGGGGTGGAACCGCAGGACATCGCCCCCGAGATCGTCGATCCCCTGGTGGATCGCATTCTGAGTGTGCCGGAAGCGGAGTTTCTGGTCATCGGCGAGATCCGAGAGAGCGAACCACCCAAGGTGAAGGGAACATTCGTCACCCAACGCTGCAGCCGCTGCGGTGAACCGACCTTCGTCAATCGGCTGCGTGTCACCGAGGACGGTGCATTCGTGTGCATCCCCTGCTCCGGATGGGACCGATGAGGAAGATCTTGATCCCCATCGACTTCTCGGAGGTCTCGGAAGAGGCCCTGCGCCATGCCATCCGCTGTCCCTGCGCGGAGACCAAGCAGATCTTGCTGCTGCACGTGGTGGACCCGGTGGACATCCTCGATCTGGGCGTGCTCGGCATGGAGGGCTACGAGGACCGCATGCGCGAGGCCCTGATCGCGGAGGCCGAGCGAAAGCTGGAGGCGCTCAAGGAGAGGTACGCTAGCGAGGACATCACCATCGAGACCCGCGTGGTGGTGGACAAGCCCTGGCGGGGCATCGTGCAGACCGCGGTGGACGAGGGCGTGGACGCCATCGTCATGGGTGCCCACGGTCGCGGCCATATCGCCGAGTCACTGCTCGGCAGCGCCGCCAGCCGTGTGGTGGCCCATGCGCCGGTGCCGGTGATGGTGGTCAAACCGCCCCGGCTGCGTGAGCAACTGGTGCGCAGATGGCGCCGTCTGGGGGCTGGATGATGGCCTTCTCCATGGAGCTCTATTTCCTGGCCACGGGCCTGATCTTCGTCGTCTCGATCCTGTTCTCCATGCTGGGGCTGGGGGGCGGGATGCTCTACGTTCCCATCTTCAAATGGCTGGGGATGCCTTTGAAGACCACCGCAATCCCCCTGGGGCTCCTGCTCAACGGCATCACCACCCTTTCGGCCTTCATACGGTATGCACGGGAGGGGCTGGTGGACTTCCGCGGCGGACTCCCGGCAGCCGGCGCCGGCCTGGTGCTGGCACCGGTGGGCGCGCACCTGGTGCGCTACGTCCCGCGGGAGACCCTGATCCTGCTCTTTGCCGCCGCGGTCGTCATCGCCGGTGTGCGCTCTCTGATGCAATCGGGCAAACCGGAACCCAAGGAGCAAATGAGTACCGCCAAGCGCAGCCTCATCGGCGGTGTGGTAGGCGGCTTCGCGGGATTCATTGCGGGCCTGCTGGGTGTGGGTGGCGGCTTCATCGTCGCGCCCATGCTCATGGAGCTCGGCTACCCCACCAAGCGCGCCGCGGGCACCACGGCCTTCATCGTCACCTTCTCCTCGTTTTCGGGGTTCCTGGGCCACGTGGCCGAGGGGCGTATCGACGTGACGTTGGCCGTGCTCGCGGTGGTCGCGGTGCTGCTCGGCTCGCAGCTGGGCGCCTGGTTCATGGCCAACAAGGCGCGACCGGGGTGGGTGAGAAAGCTCTACGGCATCGTCCTGCTGGGAGTCGCCGCCAAGTTGCTCCACGGCGTGTGCTCCGACTGAGGGGCCGGTGGCCGTGCTTCCTGTGGCAACATAGCCGCCTCGCGCGGGGCGTTGCGATGACCGCAAATCCCCGGGAAGCCGGTCGAGCGCCCCGCGCCGAAGCGGGACCAGCGGCCGACCGTGAGCCGCCTCCGCCTGGGAAGCCAAGGAGGAACCCATGAAGAAAGTGCTGCTGTATGCCCTGGGTGCCGTCGTCCTCGCCGCTCTGGTCCTCGGCGGCGTCAAGCTGCGCCAGAAGCGGCTCGCCCATCTGGCCGAACTGCCGCCCCCGGCCGCTGCACCCTGGGCCTTGCGCACCGCCGAGGTACGTCGCGGCAGGGCGACGCGGGGCTTCCCGGCGCTCGCGGCCGTGGAGGGCAGCCGAGAGGTGGCCGTCTCCCCCCGCCTGCAGGGGATCGTCCTGGAGATGGGGCCGCGCGAGGGCGAACACGTGGAGGCGGGCCAGTTGCTGGCCACGCTGGACACCCGTGAGCTCGAGGAGAAGCTGGCTGCACTGGAGGCGGACCTGGCGGCCGCCCGGGCCGAGGCCGAACGCAAGCGGCGCGACTACGCGCGCGCCCTCAAGCTCCTCAAGGCCAGGAACATCA
>JALVEU010000192.1 GCA_027030565.1 Gammaproteobacteria bacterium
GCCAGGCGCCACCAGCGCGGTCAACGTGGGCTGCAATGCCAGGAGGGGCCCCTGGAGGATGTTGGCGAGCACCAGGGATACGGACGTCCCATCGAGTGCCTCGGGGCACACCACCTGCAGCCGGTGGGGCTCGAGGTCGTTGTGGGCCGCATTGCTGCGCGTGGCCTCCAGCGCCTGGGCGTCGATGTCGGTGGCCCAGACCGTGGATGCCCCCAGCAAGGCCGCGGCGATGCCGAGGATGCCCGAACCGCATCCATAGTCCACCACCTGCTGCCCTCGTGGAGGATGGGCGTCGAGCCACTCCAGGCACAGGGCGGTGGTCGGGTGCGCACCCGTGCCAAAGGCCAGGCCGGGGTCCAGGCGCAGGACGGTGGCCTCCCGGGGCGCCTCCTCCCAGCTGGGACACACCCACAGGCGGCGTCCGAAGCGGCGTGCCGGGAAGGCCGCCTGCGTCTCGCGCACCCAGTCGCGCTCGGGGACCGGAAACACCGCCCAGGGACAAGGGGACCCCAGGGTGTCGCCCAGGGCGGTGCCCACCGCCTCACTGGGCACGGAGGCCGGGATCAGGGCCTCCACGCGCACCCGCCCCCACAGGGGCTGTTCGCCGGGCAAGGGCTCCAGCAGCGGCTCGTCACCCGCATCGCGCAGTGTCACCGAGAGCGCGCCCAGCCCCTGGAGGGCCGCCTCCGCCGTCCCGGCCTGGGCACGAGGCACCTCCACCACGATCTGGTTCAGTTGCAGTGCCTGTGATCCGGGCTCACCCACCCTTGGCCGCCAGCTTCTTCTCCAGATAGTGGATGTCCGTGCCGCCCTGGCGGAACGCCGCGTCCATGATCAACTCGCGGTGCAGGGGGATGTTGGTCTTGATGCCCTCGATGACGATCTCACTGAGCGCCCCGCACATGCGCGCCAGGGCGGAGCGCCGCGTGTTGCCATGCGTGATGAGCTTGCCGATCATGGAGTCGTAGTACGGCGGGACACGGTAGCCCTGGTAGATGTGGGTATCCATGCGCACGCCCGGGCCGCCAGGGGCGTGGAAGTAATCGATGGGCCCGGGTGAGGGCATGAAACTGACCGGGTCCTCGGCGTTGATCCGGCACTCGATGGCGTGTCCACGGAGGACCACGTCTTCCTGACGGATGCTCAGCGGTTCACCGGCGGCGATGCGCAGCTGTTCGGCCACGATGTCCACGCCGGTCACCATCTCGGTCACCGGGTGTTCCACCTGCACGCGGGTGTTCATCTCGATGAAGTAGAACTCCCCGTCCTCGTAGAGGAACTCGAAGGTCCCGGCGCCACGGTAGCCGATCTGCCTGCAGGCCTCGGCGACGCGCTCGCCGAGGCGGTTGCGTTGCTCGTCGGTGAGCCCCGGGGCCGGGGCCTCCTCGATCACCTTCTGGTGGCGGCGCTGCATAGAGCAGTCGCGTTCGCCCAGGTGCACCGCGTTGCCGTGCGTGTCGGCCAGGACCTGGAACTCGATGTGCCGCGGGCGTTCCAGGAATTTCTCCATGTAGAGGGTGTCGTTGCCGAAGGCGGCCTTGGCCTCCGCGCGCGTGAGCGTGATGGCGTTGAGCAGGGCCGCCTCGGTGTGCACGACGCGCATGCCGCGTCCGCCCCCGCCGCCCGCGGCCTTGACGATCACCGGGTAGCCGATCTGGCGGGCGATGCGCAGGTTCTCCTCGGGATCGTCGCCCAGGGGCCCGTCGCTGCCCGGGACGCAGGGTACACCGGCCTTCTTCATGGCCTCGATGGCCGCGATCTTGTCGCCCATCATGCGGATGGTCTCGGCCCTGGGCCCGATGAAGATGAAGCCCGAGGACTCCACCCGCTCGGCGAAGTCGGCGTTCTCTGAGAGGAAGCCGTAGCCCGGGTGGATGGCCATGGCATCGGTGACCTCTGCGGCACTGATGATGGCGGGGATGTAGAGGTAGCTGTCCACCGAGGGCGCGGGTCCGATGCACACCGACTCGTCGGCCAGCTTCACGTGCATCAGGTCTCGGTCGGCCTCGGAATGCGCTGCCACGGTCTTGATGCCCAGTTCGCGGCAGGCACGCAGGATGCGCAGTGCGATTTCCCCCCGATTGGCGATCAGGACCTTGTCCAGGATGGCCATGGGCTCACCGGATCACGAACAGTGGCTGCCCATACTCCACGGGCTGGCCGTTCTCCACGAGGATCGCCGCGATGACCCCGGAGCGGTCGGCCTCGATCTGATTGAGCATCTTCATGGCCTCGATGATGCACAGGGTGTCACCGGCCTCCACCTTCTGGCCCAGGTCCACGAACGGTTTGGCCCCGGGGGAGGGGGCCCGGTAGAAGGTCCCGACCATGGGCGAGACCACCACGTGACCCTCGGGCAGGGCCTCTTCCGGTGGGGCCTCCTCGCGTTCGGGCGCCGGGATGGGAGGGGCGTCCGGGGCCGGCTGGGCTGACGACGCCGCAGGGGGCGGGCTCACCACCTGCTGCACGCTGCTCACGCGGCTGAGGCGCACGGACTCTTCACCCTCGTGGATCTCGATCTCGGCGATGTCCGAGGACTCGATCAGCTCGATGAGTTTCTTGATCTTACGGATGTCCATCCCATTGCCTCTGCGGGTTGAGCCAGCGGTCCACGGCCAGCAGCGCCAGGTGATAGCCGTCCGACCCCAGGCCCGAAATGACGCCACGCGCGATGTCCGACAGATAGGAATGGTGCCGGAACGGCTCACGCGCATGCACGTTGGAAATGTGTACCTCCACAAACGGAATGGCCACGCCCAGCAGGGCGTCGCGCAGGGCCACGCTGGTGTGCGTGTAGGCACCCGGATTGAACACGATGGCCTCCACGGATTCTCCGCGCGCGGCGTGGATGCGGTCCACCAGTGCCCCCTCGGCGTTGTGCTGAAAGTCGAGGAGCTCATGGCCCAGGGCGCGGGCGTGCTGGCGCAGGCCGGCCACGAGATCGGCCAGCGTCCGGGCCCCGTAGACCTCCGGCTCTCGGGTTCCCAGAAGATTCAGATTGGGCCCGTTCAGGAGCAGAATTCTCGCCATCTTGCGGGGATACGGAGGGAAACTGGCCCGAGGACGAAGGTCGCAAGATTCTGCCCGAGCCGTGCGAGACTGTCCACCCGTGTGCCGAGTCGGGGTTCGCCGGAACGCCCCCGACAGAGCCAGCCTCAGGGTGGTGGTCCTCCCGGGGCGGCTTCGAGGAGCGCCTGGAGGTGCTCGGTGAGCGTCTCGGGCCTGAGTTCGCCGGCGTGCGCCAGGCGCACGATGCCTTGTTGATCCACAAGAAGGCTGTAGGGGAGCGCACCATGCCGGTTGCCGAAGCGGGCCATGAGGGCGGTCCCGCGGGCTCCCGCCAGGAGCTGGGGGTAGGTGACGCCGTGCTCACGCACGAAACGGCGCACCGCATCGGTATCGTCCACGGCCACCCCCAGGACCTCGAAGCCGCGCCCGAGGTAACGCTGGCGTATCTTCTCGAAGCTTGGAATTTCCCGCAGGCAGGGGGGGCACCAGGTGGCCCAGAAGTTCACCAGGACCACACGCCCCCGATACGCGTCGAGGGTGTGCATGCGTCCCGCCAGGTCGGGTAGCCGCAGCTCCGGGGCGGGGGCCCCCACCGTGCCACGGGCCACGAGGGCCTGCGCCTCGGCCATCTGGCGCGCCTGCTCGTTGTAGCGCAAGGCGATGCCCGCCGAGGCGGCGGCCACGGCGGCCACCACGTAGATCAGGAGGCGCTGCGCAGTCACGAGGCCAGTGCCTTGCGTACGTGGGCGGCGAACGCCTCGGCCGGCATGTAGCCCATCACGCGGAAGGCACGCCGCTCCTCGCCGTCCGGCCCGAAGAACAGGATGGCCGGCGGGCCGAACAGGCCGAAATGCTTGAGCAGGGCCTTGTCTTCGGCGTCGTTGGCGGTCACGTCGGCCTGGACCAGAATGGCATCGTCGAGCGCGGCCCGGACCCTCGGATCGGTGAAGGTGAAGGCCTCCATCTCCTTGCAGGAGATGCACCAGTCCGCGTAGAAGTCGAGCATCACCGGCCGCTTCTGGGCCTGGGCACGGGCCAGGACCCGGTCCAGATCCGCCTTGGACTTGATACGCTCGAAGTGCAGTGCTTCGGCGGCGACGCCCGTAGCGCCCCCCTGCATCGGCCCGGCGCTTCCGGTGAACACCTTGAGGGGCTGCAGGAAGCTGCTCCCCCCGCCCAGCGCGCCCGCGAACAGGGCCAGGCCGTAGAGGAACGACACCAGCCCCATCCCTTTCCAGAACCGGCTCCAGCCACTGGCGTGTTCGCCCAAGGGATCGAACACCCGCAGGTAGACGGCCGGCACGATGAACAGCGCGGCCGCCAGGACCATGGTGATCTGTACGGGCAGGATCCGTTCCAGCATCCATACCGCCAGGCCCAGCAGGAGGACCCCGAAAAAGGCCTTGATGGCATCCATCCAGGGCCCGGCCTTGGGGAGCAGCTTGCCCGCCGAGGTGCCCACGATGATCAGGGGTACGCCCATGCCCAGGCTGAGGGAGAACAGGGCCAGACCCCCGAGCACGGCATCGCCCGTGTGGGCGATATAGAGGAGCGCGGCGATAAGGGGTGCGGTGACGCAGGGTCCGACAATGAGTGCAGAGAGGAAGCCCATGATGGCCACGCCGGTGAGGGTGCCCCCCTGCTGGCTGTTGGCGATCCGGGTCAGCCGTGTCTGGATCGAGGCGGGCATCTGCAGCTCGTAGAACCCGAACATGGACAGCGCCAGGAGCACGAAGACACCGGCGAACAGGCCCAGTACCCAGGGATTCTGGAACCAGGCCTGCACGTTTTCTCCGGACAGGCCCACGATGACCCCCGCCACCGTATAGGTGAGCGCCATGGCCAGCACGTAGACCGATGAGTGGACGAAGGCCCGACCCGTGTTGATCGCCTTGCCCTGGCCGATGATGATCCCCGAGAGAATGGGGATCATGGGGAACACGCAGGGCGTGAAAGTGAGCAGCAGTCCGAAACCGAAGAAGACCAGCAGCACCCAGAACACATTGCCCGTGGCCAGCATGGAGGCCAACCGGTCCTGCTCGGACTGGTACGGCGCACCCGCTGTTCCGCCAGCGGACTCCGCCGGGGCGACCTCTCCGCCGGCGGCCCCCGCCTGGGGGCCTTCCCGGTCTCCCATCTGCTCCGGGGCCTCACCGAGCGCGGAGGCTGGCCCCGCGGCGCTCTCCCGTGGGAGTTCCAGGGAGATCGATTTGGTGATGGGGGGATAACAGATGCCCGACTCGGCGCATCCCTGGTACTCCGCCACCAGGGTGAAGCGCCTCAGGTCGGGATCGAGTCGGTGCACCGGGATCTCGGCACGCACGCGATGCTTGAGGATGGTGACCTCGCCGAAAAATTCGTCATGTTTGGTCTGCCCTGCGGGCAGCCTGGGCTCGCCCAGAGTTACCGATCCGGCTGGTTCGGCACGAAAGCGGAACTTGTCCCGATACAGGTAGTATCCGTCCGCCACCTCCCACTCCAGGAGCGCGGTCTGGGGATCCTTCATGCCGGCCACGAAGCGGAAGGCCTCGTCCGGCGGCAGAAACTCGTCCTCGCTGGTATCGCCGCCGGCCAGCGACTCCAGGCGGGCCAGAGGAGCGGCCCGGGACCCGGACGATGCGGCGGCGGATTCGGCGCGTCCCGCACCAGGCAACGGGGGCAGCTCGACTCGCACCGTCTGGTCCATGGGCGGATAGCACACGCCGATGTCGGCACAGCCCTGCGCCCGGGTATGCAGGTTGATCGCCTTCGGCGAGCCCGGCTCGCGGATCAGCGGCAGGACGATGGACACTGACTTGCGGTAGATCTCCACATCGCCGAAGAACTCGTCGTGCTTGACCTTGCCTTTGGGCAGCTGGGGCTCGCCCAGGCGCACGCCTGGCTCGTCGATGCGGAACTCGAAGGCGTGCCGGTACATGTAGTAGCCCTCGGCGATCTCCCAGCTCGCCACGAGGGTCTGCGGGTCCTGGACATCGACCCGGAGCCGGTAGGCCTGCTCGGGAGGGAGGAGTTCGTCGCCCGGATCCTGGGCGGGGGCGCTCAGGGAAAGGGGAAAGAAGAGAAGCAGGATCAGCGCGCGCAGCATCGGCTCACTCCATCGAGGTGTCGGTTTGTTCCATCATCCAGCGCAGATATCCGGGCAGGCCCTTTTCGATTGGAATGCCGACGATCTCCGGGAGTTCATACGGATGGAGCCGGCGCAGGGCGTCCTCCAGGGTGGCGTAGCGCTGCGCGCTGGTCTTGATGAGCAGCAGGATCTCGGCGTCGGTATGGATCTCGCCCTGCCATGCGTACACCGAACGCAAACCAGGCACCACGTTGACACAGGCGGCCAGACGCCGTTCCACCAGACTGCGGGCGGCGGGCAGCGGATCCTGGTCCGCGGGCCAGGTACACAACACCACCAAGGGCTTCACGTGGGGCGGGTCCTCCCTGCCGGGTGGGGTTCCGGAGTCCGTGGCACGGCCGAATCCAGGCCATGGGCGGGATGGGCCGGCCGCTATAGTATACGGGCCGAACGAAAGCGCCGCCCCGATCACGGAGACGTGGCGGGGGCAGAAAAGGAGCCCACGATGACCCGACACCAGTCCAGGCCGGTGCGCGAGATCCGCATCAATCCCATAGTCCCCTCGGAGTCCGTGCTGGTCTCCACGGCTCGGGGCATGCGGCCGCGCAAGGCCGAGCAACCCGTGGCACGCGACCGCCGCCAGCAGGTGGCGACCTGCCCGTTCTGCCGGGGCAACGAACACATGACACCACCCACCCTCTATGCCTGGCCGGACGAGAAGGACTGGGCGATCCGCATCGTGGAGAACTTGTTCCCGGTGTTGGCCGACGATCGCAGCGAGGGTGCACTGAACCTGGGGTTGCAGCAGGTCATCGACGGTTACGGACGCCACGAGGTGATCATCGATCACTGGAACCACGGCATCGCCCTGCACGAGATGTCCGAGGCGCATCTGCAGGCGCTGGCGCAGACCTACCGCGACCGGATGCGCTTCCTGCTGGAGCGCGATCCGCGGATCAAGTACGTCATGGTGTTCAAGAATTTCGGCCCGGCGGCTGGGGCCAGCATCGCGCACACCCACAGCCAGATCATCGCCATGCCGGTGGTGCCGGAAAACGTCATCAACGAGGCCGAACACAGCCGGATCCACTACCGCAAGTTCGGTCGGTGCATCTTCTGCGCACTCATCGACGAGGCCCTCACCTTCGAGGCGACCATCTACGATCGGGAGTCGGGCGAGGTGCGCCGCCGGATCCACGTGGGCCAGTACGTCATCGAACGCGGCGAGCGCTTCCTCGCCATCAAGCCCTTCGCCAGCCGATTCGAGTGGGAGATTCACATTCTGCCGAGCCGGCACCAGGCGGACTTCCTGCAGGCGAGCGACGAGGATCTGGCCGATTTCGCGCGGGTCCTGCGTCGCGCCATGGCCCGCCTGGATCACGTCATCGGTGGGGCGCAGTACAACTTCTTCCTCCACACCCAGCCCCGGGGCGAGGACTATGCCGATTGCCAGCCCAGCTACCACTGGCATCTGGAGATCTGTCCGCGCACCAGCATCCCCACGGGCTTCGAGCTGGGCTCCGGCCTCTACGTGAGCACGGTGAGCCCGGAGGAGGCCGCCGAACGGCTGCGCGCGGTGCAGATCGATCCCTAGCCTGCGGCGAACAGGGCGGCCAGGACCACATAACGGGCGGCCTTGCCCACAGTCACCAGGCACACGAACGCGGGCAGGGGGAAGCGCAGGGCCCCGGCCGCCAGACACAGGGCATCGCCCAGCCCGGGCAGCCAGGTGAGCAGCAGGCTGGGCCAGCCGAAGCGCCGTAAACGCGCCCCGGCCCGTTCCACTGCAGTGGGGGCGATGCGCAGGCCATACCGCTGCAGGGCGGTGAGTCCCAGCAGGCCCGTGGCGAAGGTGACCGTACTGCCGAGCACGTTGCCCAGCGTGGCCACGGTGACGCTGTAGACCGGGTCTGCACCCTCCTGGAGTCGGGCGAGCAACAGGAGCTCGGAACTGCCGGGCAGCACCGTGGCCGAGCTCAGCGCCGAGCCGAACAAGATCCAGTCCATCGTCCGTGACCTCGGGGGTGTCGGGTCTGCAAGAGGCTGCGGGGGCCTGGGCGGGAAGGCGGCACTCAGCGCACGGCGCCCACGGCGGTCTGGCCCAGGCTTCGGGCGCAGTTGCTCACCCAGAGTCGCGGGGGGTCCACCGAGACCATGAACGGCGCCAGCCGCTTGAGTGTGTCCAGCCCGAGGATGCAGCGCGTGTTGCCGGGCAGTACCGCCACCTCGATGTCGTGGACCTCACAGTGACCGCCGATGTTCAGGCGCGAGATGCGATAGATGGGCACCACGGTATGGGTCCCGTTGGCCATGGTGGCGTGGATGTCGCGCACGTGTTCGGCCAGCCCGGCCTTCTTGAGCTTGTTCAGGGTCCGTTCGTTGATGGCGCTGTAGCCGGCGCCGGTATCCACCAGGAGGTCCACATGATCCACTCCGGCGATGTTGCCTCGCACGTAGTAGGTGGCCACGCCCTTGTCGATCAGAGGGATATGGGTGTCGGGCATGTCGGCGCCCATGGCAGGCGCGCCCAGCAGGACGAGCGGCCAGAGCATCCGGCCCCACCACGGCGTCTTCCGAGCCCGTCTGTGCATGCCCATCCCCCGCCGGCTCCTTCCAGCCCCTGCGTGGAATCCCGTATCCGGATACCTTAACGCGAGTTTCCGCGCAAGTTAACCGCCCCGCCGACGAAGGGCACGGCCCGGGCCCGCGGTGGGCCACTATACTCTGTCCAGGACAGCGCGCTTCGTGGGCGAAGCAGAGGGGTCCAATGCGTGCCGGAGTGACATTCCGGTGTCTCCTGCTGGTGGGGCTGATGGTCTGCGGCCGGTCGCTCGCGCGGCCGGACCTCGCACCGGGGATCGCGGCACTGCGCGAGCTGGACGGATTCGCCGTCAGCGCCATGGTGGAGGGCGCCGAGATCGGTATGCTGGTCACCGAACGCGAGCTCCGCGTGGCCATGCGCGAGGCACTCCTGCAAGCGGGGCTGTTCATCGACGAGCAGGACGACCTGGACTCCGGCGGCGGGTGGTTGCACCTGGTCGTTGCGGCCTATGCGGTGGAGCCGGTGTTCCCCGAGGACGAAAACCGGCCGCTCCGCCTGTATCCGATCTCGGTCTATCTGGCGGCCGGGCGGCCCATGGCGAACCCCACGCGGCCCGATGGGCCGCCGGTGCCGGCCCAGCTGTGGTGGACACATGTGGAGGCCTGGGCCTTGGAGTCTGCGGTGCGCGAGGTGACCTGCCTGGCCGTGCGCAAGGCGCTTGGGCGCTTCGTCCAGATCCATACCGGCGCGCCTCCAGCTCGGCCGGTGCCCCATGAAGCCGGTGCCGCTGGGACGGCAGCGCTTGCCCGGACGCAAGGCCACTCGATCGGGTCCCTGCCATAGTCCTCGGCCCTGGGGCCCTCATGGGCAGCCAAGTCGGTCGTTTCGTGCGGCGCCGACAGCCGTACTCCCTGTGCGCCTGTCTGCTCAGGCCTCCTGATCGGAGTCCCCATCTTCCTGGACGCCCAGGATGCGGATCGCCCAGGCCAGCAGAAACACGATGATGGCGAGCAACGCGAGCTCGGCCAGCACCGCCTGGAAGTGCGAATCCTGGAGATCCGCGTGGCTGGCGCTCTCGGCGGTGATGATGAGCATCCGTCGCACGGCGGCGATAATGCCGACCACCATGAAAGGGCTCACCTCGATCTTCTGGGTCTTGGCGATACGGCCCACCGTATAGATGATCTCGGCGAGCATGAGGGCCAGCAGCACACGGTCGAGCAGGTGGACGATGCCACCGGCAAAGTGGCCCTCGTGGATCCGTTGGGCGCTTTCGACCACTGCGGCCAGTAGCAGGCCCGCTGCGGCCGCCACCAGGATGTATCCGGCCCCCAGATAGATGTAGTGCTCCGACCGCTCCAGGATGTTGGGTTTTTCTTGCATCGCCGAATCCTCCTTCCTCTCTGGGATCGTTGTTGTATCCGCCCGCATGAGCGGCCGGCGACGCCTATGGTAACGTGTCTCTGCTACTGGAGCTGGAGGGTTTGTCTGGTGCCACGCATTTTGGGTGCCAGGGCGGCTTGCGGAATCCGACTTGGACCGGTGTACGGTGGCCCCTCGGTACTGCCCGGCCTGGCCATAGTGAGGTTGGCGGCTCAGTCTGGACGGGCGATGCGATAGCCGACCCCTCGCACGGTCTGTACCATGGCATCGCAGCCATAGGGCGCCAGGGTCTTGCGCAGCCGCATGATGTGCACATCCACGGTGCGTTCCTCCACGTCGGCGTCCTGCGCCCACGCCTTGTCCAGCAACTGACTGCGGCTCAGCACCCGACCCGGGCGCTCCATCAGGACCCGCAGCAGGCGAAATTCCGTGGGGCCGACGTGCACGATGCGACCATGGGCACGCAATTCGTGGGCATCGGGGTCCAACTCCAGGGGCTCCACCACCAGGGTCTGCGGGGCCTCAATGGCCGCGCCGCTGCGGCGCAGGAGGGCA
>JALVEU010000193.1 GCA_027030565.1 Gammaproteobacteria bacterium
CCGAAACGCCGGATACGCATGCGGCTGGGTCTGCACGCGGCCCGGCGCAACCGCCTGGAAACCGGCGCGCAGGTGGAGATCTCGCTCCCGGCCGAAGCGATCCATCTCATGCCCCGCCGCTGACCGCGGCGCCCTGCAGCCGCACCGCCAGCCCGCTTGCACGCCGGGTGCGCTGCCGCACGCCCGCTTCCCAGCAGGCCGGGGTGGCGAGGATGCGCACGAACCTGCGCGCGCGGGTCAGGGCCGTGTAGATGAGTTCCCGGGTGACCAGGGGGTGGGGTTCGGGGGGCAAGACGAGCAGGATGCGGTCGTACTCCGAGCCCTGGGATTTGTGTACGGTCAGGGCGAAGGCGGTCTCGTGCTCGGGCAGCTCCGCCAGGGGGATGCGGCGCACGCCTGCCGGCGGCATCGGGAAACAGGCGCGCAGCCGGCGGCGACCCTGGGTGTCCGGCTCCTCCCACAGCACCCCCATGTCGCCGTTGTACACCTCCAGCGCATGGGCATTGCGGGTCACCAACACCGGCAGGCCGTGGAGGGTGCCCCGCGTGTCCCGCCCCAGTCGCCGGGCGATCTGGGCGTTGAAGGCATCCACACCGGCCGCTCCCCCGCGCAGGGCACAGAGCACCCGCGCTGCCCCCAGGGCGTCGAGCGCGGCCTCTACGGTCTCGTGCCGGCCCGGGTCGAGGGCCGCCAGCAGGTCTTCGAGCGCGGTCCTGGGGACCTGGGTCCCTGCCCAGGATACGCATTCGATCTCCTCGTGTTCCGCGGCGATCCGTTGCAGCGCGGCCCAGTCCGCCGTGCCGTCGCGTACGCTCCGGGCCAGGAGGCCGATGCCGCGGTCCGCCGAGAAGCGGTGGCTGAACGCCAGCCGCGCCAGCGTGTCGTCCAAGGGGCCCGCGTCGACCACGGGCGGCGGCAACGGCACGCCGGCGCGCTCGAGCGCCGTGCGCGTGGGCGCGGTGAAGGCCTCCGGCCGGGCTGGGGCCACCAGGTCGGCGAGCACGCTGCCGGCCTCCACCGAGGCGAGCTGGTCGGGGTCGCCGAGCAGGATGAGCGCCGCATGCGCCGGCAGGGCCTCCATCAGGCGGTGCATGGTCGGCAGATCGATCATGGAGGCCTCGTCCAGCACCACCAGATCCACGGGGGCCGGATGATGACGGTGGAAACGGGGCCGCCCGTAGCCGAGCCCGAGGAAGCGGTGCACGGTGGTGACCCGATCCGGGATCCGGCCGGCGAGCGCTTCGTCCACGCCGAGCGCCGCCTTACTGGTACGTAGGGACTCGGACAGGCGTGCGGCGGCCTTCCCCGTGGGCGCCAGGAGCCGGATGGCCAGTTCGGGCCGGGCGGCCAGGCGCAGGGCGAGGACACGGACCACGGTGGTGGTCTTGCCAGTACCGGGTCCCCCGGTGATGACCGTGAAGGGACGGATGGCGGCCAGTACGGCGGCCAGACGCTGGCCGGCGGCACCTGGGTGCCTCCCGGGGAAGAGCCGGTCCACGAGACCGCGTTCGGGTGGGATCCCGGCTGGGGCCGTGCTCCAGCGGCCCAGGCGCTCGGCCAGGGCGCACTCGGCCGCATGCATCCGCCCGAGATACAGCCGGCCGTGATCGTGCACCAGGGGGCCGGGCGGGTCCGTGCCGCCGGTGCACACCCATGGCGGGCCGGCCTCGAGAGCCGCTGGCCAGAGGGCCTCCAGCTCCAGACCGGGCAGCTCGCCGGGCGGCAACGCCGGATCCAGGCACACATGGCCGAGGCCACGCTGGCGGCTGGTGACCGCCGCCAGGAGCCCCAGCTCGGGACTGCCGCTGCCTTCGGCCACGAACAGGCCGAAGTGCAGGTCCAGGGAGCTGAGCAGTCCGGCCTCGCGCCAGCGGCGCAACTGTTCCCGCAACCCTTGCTCGTTCATGACGCATCCCCTTGGAGCAGGGCGTCGAACCCCTCGATCAGCGTTCGGGGGGGAGACACTTCGAAGATGCCTCGCCCGGGGTGCCGGGGTGTCATGCCACGCAGGAACAGGTAACGCACGCCGCCCAGATGGGCGTCGAAGTCGTAGTGGGGCAGGCGCAGGGCCAGGTGTCGGTGCAGGGCAGTCACGTAGAGCAGGTATTGGAGATCGTAGCGTCGCTCGGCCATGGCCTGGCGCAGGCGTGCGGGACCGTAGTCCGGGAGCAGATTGCTCTTGAAGTCGGCGATGAAATAGCGCCCGTCACGGCGGTAGACCAGGTCGATGGCGCCGGTGAGCAGGCCGGCCAGGTGGCCGCCCGGGACCCAGTGCTCCAGCGGCTCCATCTGGTGCGCCTGGAGCAGCGCGTTGAGCGCGTCCTCTTCGGCGCCCCCCACGCGAAAGTGGAACAGGACCTCGTGCAGCCGGTCGCTGCGCGGCAGGTCGCGCAGGCTGCCCCCTTCCGGCAGAGGGGCGGCCAGGATCGCCTCCATCCATTCCACCAGCCGCTCCCACCAGCCGGTCGGCGCGGGCAGCCCGAAACGCAGGCGGAGCTGCTCGATCCTGGGCCGCAGGGCGTCCCAGTCCGGCGCGGCGTAGTCCAATTCCTCCAGGAGCCGGTGGAGGAAGTTGCCGGTAGCCGCTCCGGGCGGGAAGAACTCCCGCCCCACCCCCGCCTGGGCGGCCGGCTCGTCTTCGGTGTCGGCGTCGTAGTCGGCGGTGCGGTGTTCCCCCCGCAGGATGCCCGAGTAGCTGGTGATGCGCCAGGGATCGCGCGAGGCGCCGGGCAGAGGTGAGTGGCGCAGGCTGAGGGCGGCCTCGCGCTGTGGCACTCGACCGCGTACGCCGGGCGGCCCTGGGGCCACGGCGATCGCACCCGCGGCCTGCAGCGCCTCGAGCCGGGACCGCCAGTCGAGGAGGCTGTCCTCCCGGGCCTGCTTGCGGAAGTCCGCGGCCTCGAACGGGCGCTCGCCCGCCAGTACGCCGGCCCGGGCCTGGGGGTACAGCAGCCAGTCCACGGGGCCGCGGCCGGCCCCTTCGCCCACCGGCCAGACCCAGCCGAAGAGCTTGGTCTGTGCCCGGGTCACGGCCACGTAGAGCAGACGCAGCTCCTCGGACAGTCGCTCGCGATCGGCCAGGGCGCGGGCGGTGTCGTCCGGCTCGAAGGCGATGCGCCAGTCCTGGCCGTCGTGGAACAAGAGCGAATCGTCGCGCCGGCCCACGGGCGTCGTGCTCCACAGGAAAGGCAGGTATACGATGGGGAACTGCAGACCCTTGGCCTTGTGCACCGTGAGGATGCGCACGGCATCCGTCTCGCTCTCCAGCCGCAGCACGGTCTCTTCGCCGGCAGGCGGTTCGGTGACCTGGGTGCGCAGCCAGCGGGCCAGCTCGGCGGGTTCCGGCAGACGGGCGGCCTCGGCCTGCAGGAGCTCGGCCAGATGCAGCAGGTCGGTCAGGAGTCGCTCGCCCTCCCGACGGGCGGCGAGCTCCGTGCCGCCCAGGATCTCCAGCAGCCGCAGCACCGTGGCGAGCACGCCGCGTCGGCGCCACAGGGCGCTCAGGTCGGCGCTCCTCTCCAGCCAAGTCTCCCAGTCGGCACCGAGGGCACGGCGCAGGCTGGGCAGGTCGAGCCCGGTGAGCGGATCGGCCAGGGCCGCGCGGAGCCGGGCCGGTGCCTCGGGTTCGGCCAGGGCCTCCAGCCATGCGAGCAGCCCGCGCGCGGCTTCGGTGCCGAAGACGCTGTCCCGGCTCGTATAAGCACTCGGGATGCCCCACTGCGCCAAGGCCTCGCGCATGGCCTGGCCTTGGTCGTGGCCCCGTACCAGGACGGCGACGTCGCGCGCCTCGACCGGGCGTCCACCGGCGCGCGCCCGGCCTTCGCGAGCCGCCGCGAGCAGCTCGGCGATGTGGGCGGCGGCCGAGGCGGCGCAGAGCGTGGTGGCGGCCTCCTTGGCGAGCTGAAGGGTGTCGGAGCGGGGGGCCAGCGGCCACAGGGTGAGCCCGGCGTCCGGCTCGGGATCCAGGGCCGCGGGAAGCTCCAGCTCCGCGTCGGCGTCGGGGTGGCGGGCCGCCCGTGCAGGCGGATGCTCCAACCCCTGCCAGGCGAACGGGGCCTGGCCGGAGAAGAGCCGGTTCACCGCCTCACACACCGCAGGCCTGGAACGGTGGTTGTCGGTGAGCAGGAAGCGACGTGCCACGGGCGTGTGCTCGCGGGCGGTGAGGTATGTGTGGACGTCGGCGCCGCGGAAGGCGTAGATGGCCTGCTTGGGATCACCGATGAGCACGAGGCGCACGCCGCCGGCTTCCAGACGGCGCAGGATCCGGTACTGCAGCGCGTCGGTGTCCTGGAACTCATCGACCAGGAGTAACGCCTGCTCGGCGGCGATGCGCCGGGCCAGCGCGGCGCCTTGCTCGCCTTCCAGGGCCTGGGCCGCGAGGTGCAGCAGATCGTCCGGGGACAGACTGCCCGCCTCGGTACGCAGTCGGGCGGCGCGCTCGGGCAACGCACGCAGGGCCTTGGCGAGCAGGCGGTGTCCCAGGCTGCGCAGGGCGGTGTGGTAGCGCGCCCAGTCCAGGTTCCATGCGTCGACCATGCGGGGCAGCTCGAACCGGGCGAGCCAGTCCAGGAGCTCGGCCTTGCAGGCCTTCTTGATCGCGCGTTCCAGCCGTTCCTGTCCGAGCTTCTCGGGTAGGGACATATCCTCGCTGCGCCACTGATCGAACGCCTCGGCGGCCTGTTCCCACCACCCCGGCTTGTACTGGGAACGGTTGAGGCAGTGCTGGCGCTCGCGCAGTCCTTGCAGGAATGGGTCCCACTCCCGCTCCGCCGCCCGTTGCACGGTCTCGCGCAGCGACCCGAGTCGTGTCCGCAGGTCGGCCGGGTCGCCGGAGGAGGGGGGGGCGTCGGGCCACGGTCTCGGGGCGCGGCTCAGTCCGGATCGCAGCCGCCGGTACAGCGTCTCGGGAGCGTCCACCCCGGCGGCGCGCAAGGCCGCCCAAGCCTCGGGATCACCGCAGACGTGGCTGCGCCAGAAGTCCCGGGCGGCATCGGCCAACCGGTCGTCGGCCTCGGGGTCCAGGCCGGGCTCGGTGTCCACGGTGCCCGGATGGCGCGCCAGCAGGCGCAGGCAGAAACCGTGGATGGTGGCGATGGGCGCCTCGTCCATCAGAGCCAGGGCCTCGGCTAGGCGGGTGCGCACCAGCTCTTGTCCGTCTCGGGCGCAGGCATGTTCGACGAGCAGCCACCAGGGTTCTTCGCCCAGGGGGGTCGCCCCCACCAGCGCGCGATGTGCCAGGCGCAGACGTTCGCGCAGCCGCCCGCGCAGTTCTTCGGTCGCCGCGTTGGTGAACGTGATGGCGGCGATGGCCGTGGGCGGGCGTCCAGCCAGCACCGCCTTGAGGAACAGGCTCGCCAGCAGGTAGGTCTTGCCGGTGCCGGCGTTGGCCTCCACGAGGATGCGGCCGGCGTCGAGATCGAGCTCGGCGAGCCGCTCGTGGGAGAGCTCCCGCTCGCGGTGATTCACATGGCTCATGGGCCGACGGGCAGGGAGGCGCCCAACAGGGAGGCCACCCGCTCCACCTGCTCCCGGAAACCCGGGATCTCCAACGGATCGGCCACCTCGCCCCAGATCCGGTGGAAGTGCTCCTGTTCCGCCCATGTCCACCGTTCATGGGCGCGGTTCCACTGATGCCAGTTGCGGCGGACTGCCGATTCGCGTTCTTCAGGCTTGGCCTGGAGCCAGGCCAGCACGGCCTCCGGCGCCAGGGGAAGCGGTCGCGCGAGGCCTTCCACCGCCAGGGCGGCGAGTTGCCGAAGCTGGTCTCGGGCCTGGTCTGAGGGCAACGGATGCAGCACCGGATCACCCCGGCGGGCTACGGTGCGGCCCTCGACGGGGGCGAGCGCACATGCGCAGGCGGCCAGTGTCTCCACCCACAGGCGCAGCCAGTCCTTGGGGCGCGGTTCACCCGGGCGCAGCTGCAACACACGGCATCCCGAGTCCGCGGCGAAGATGTGGCGCAGCCAGCCCTCGAGCACCCACCCCTGTCCTGCGGCCTCGAAGGGGATCCGCACGGGCACCGGTTCCAGCCGCCGGCCCTGGTAGCGCTGCAGCCGACGCAGCATGCGCGCCCATTGCCCGGCCTGTTCCCGCCAGGCTGCCTCACCCGAGGGACCCTCGGGTAGCAACCCCTCGGCGCGTAGGCGCGTGGCGAGCTGCTCGCCGGTGACGGACCGCCCTTCCTCGTATGCGCGGGCGAGCCGTGCCCGAATCTCATACCCATCGAGCCCCTGCACCGAGAAGCGCTCGTGCTCGTCCAGCACCGGCAGTTCCAGCGCGCGCGGCAGACCCAGGCCGCGCTCCAGGAACCACGCCAGCGGCGTGCACAAGAAGCGTTCGAGGTCACCGAGCTCCAGGGTCGGCTCCAGCCCTGCCGGCGGCGCCGCGGGCGTGTCACCCAGGGGCGGTGCCGGCTGGCGCTGCGGTCGCTCGAGTCCGCTGGCCATGGCGTACCAGAAAGGATCGGCGGCCGCCTCCGGGCCGGTATAGCGCATTGGACTGAAAGGCTGCATGGGATGCACCCGCACGAAGGGGGAGGCCTCCGGCGAAGGGGGCTGCTCGTCCAGCACCTCCAAGAGTTCGACCACGGGGCCCGCTGGCTGGAGCTGACTGTCGTCGCGCGGGTCGCGGTGGTGGTAGTGCAGATGCAGGGCCTCGCCCGCGGCCAGGAGGGTCTCGAGGAGCATCAGGCGGTCGTCGTCGCGCGGGCTGCGGTCGCCACGGCGCACGTGCGCGGTGAGTGCGTCCAAGGCGCTGCGGCGGTCGCGACGGGGGAAGTCGCGTTCGTTCAGGCCGAGCACCTGGATGTGGCGGAAGGGCAGGTTGCGCAGCGGCTGCAGGGCACAGCAGGTGATGCTGCCGGCGAGGTAGCCCTCGGTGGCGCGCGGGGTGGCGATGCGGGCGCCGAGCAGGCTGCGGAACAGCGGTGCCGGTAGTGGCTCGTCGAGCCGCAGGAGCGCAGCGTCCTGCTCTAAGGCGGCCAGGGCGTCGTGCAGCGGCTGGAGCTGATCCAGCCCTGCGGCGTCCGGCTGCGTGAAGTCGGCCACCAGTTCGGCGGTCAGGCGGCACCAGTCGCCCAGCCGCCGTTCGGCGTGCATGCGGCGGCGCCAGTGGCGCAGGCGCTCGGTGAGTGCGAACAGCCCCCCCAGGGCCGGGGTCAGGTCCCCCTCCACGCCTTCGGCCGGGGCGATCCCTTCGAAGACGAGGTCCTCGTCCTCCGGCAATGCGTACCCCGCCAGCGCGCGTGCCTCACCGAAGGCCAGACTGTGGCGGTCGGGCCCGGCGAAGCCCTGGACGCTGCGATCGGACTCGTCCAGACCCCAGCGGACCCCGTTGCGTTGGAGCCACCGGCTGAGCGCCGGCAGCTGGGCGCCGTCGATTCCGAAGCGGCGGCGTATGGCGGGCTGGTCCAGCAGGCCCCGCACCCAGGCGGCCGTGACCCGTAGCTGCGGCAGACGCAGGAGTTCGGTCACCGTGGCGAGCAAGGGCAGCTCGCGGTCGGCGCGGCGGTCGACGATGGCATAGGGGAGCCGGGCCTCGGGGGGCAGGGCCTCGAAGGCCGCCTCCAGATATGGGGCGTATCGGTCGATGTCCACGCACAACACGGCGATCTCGCGGGGTGCGAGCGTGGGGTCGGCCCGGCGGGCGGCGAGGATGGCCTCCACCGCCTCCTGACAGGCACGCATGGGGCCGTGGGTGGCGTGGACGACCAGGCTGGCATCCGGCGTGAAGGGGGCCGAGGATTCCAGCCTCAGAAGGTCGCGCTGCAGCCGCGCCAGGGTGTGCGTGCCCCCGGGCGAGGCGAAGTGCTCATGGGTCTGGTGGGGAACGGCGTCCAGGCGTTCGTAGAGCAGATCGATGAAGTCGCGGGACTCGCGACCCCACTGGGCGAGCAGTGGATGGACCACATCGTGACCTGTGAGCAGCCGGCGCCGCGCCTCGCGGCGGGACGGGGCATCACCCCACCACTCCTGCGAGGGCGTGAGCATGAACAGGTGCACCTCGCAAGCCGCGCCGAGGGCCACGAACAGATCCAGATACAACGGAGGCAGGTGACTGGGGCCGAACAGGATCACGCGCTCGGGCAGGCCTTCCGGCGGCCGGCCCGCCGCCAGCCTTGCGAGCAGCCTGTCGACGTACTGCAGGCGGTGCGCGCCGCCTCGGGTGAGGGCCCGCCACAGTGCGGCCTGCCAGCCGTAGCGGGCCAAAAGGTCCGGGTCGCCGCCGAAGCCCGGCCGGCCGGCGTCCCAGTCGCGCACCCAGTCGGGGCGATAGAGCGGATATTGATCCAGGGCCTCGGCCAGCGCCTGTGCGATGCGCCAGGCACGCAGCCCCTCGCCGTCGTGACCGGACAGCAGGTCTCCCGGCACGGGCAGCGTGCCGGCGCGCAGGCCGGACCACAGGCGCAGGGCCAATCGCTCGCGGGCCATGGGGTCTTCGTCGGGAACCGGCTCGCCCACCGCACGCAGGAGATCCCAGACCGTGCGTCCCGGTAGGGGCCAGGCGAGGCGCATGGCCACGCCCAGCGACTCGGCCAGACGCAGCTCCAGCCAGCGTCCCATGCCCGGATGCGCCACGGTCACCGCCACTTCGGCGAATGGATCCCCGCCGGGTCGGACGCGCAACAGCTCGGTCAGGGCACCGGCCAGGAGATCGAGTCGATTGGCCGTGTGCAGATGGAACATCCGTCCGGCGGGTTCAGGACGCAGCCCGGCGACTCAGCCCCTCCAGCCGTTCCTGGCGATAGCCGCGCGGCGGTTGCCCGGTCCAGCGCTTGAACGCGCGCGAAAAGGCGCTGAGCTCGGAAAAACCCAGGAGAAAGGAGATCTCCGAGAGGGTGTAGCGCCCCTCGCGCAGGTAGCGGTCGGCCAGGGTGCGCCGCACCTCGGTGAGGATGCTCTTGTAGGTGGTCCCCGCCGCCTGCAGGCGGCGCTGCAGGGTGCGCGGATGCATGAAGAGTTGGCGGGCCACATAGGCGTCGGAGAGCTGGCCCGAGGGCAACTCGCGGTAGAGCACGGCCTTGACCCGTTCGATCACGTCGTCTTCGCGCAACTGGGCCAGGTACTCGAGCATGGCCCGCTCGTGCAACGCATCGAGGGCCTCCGGGGAGGGTGTGCGCGGGGCATCGGCCATCTCCGCCGTCACGGTGAACGCGCACACCGGGGCGTCGAACTCCACGGGACACTGGAACAATGCGTGGTACGGTCCGGTGTCCGCCGGCGGGGGATGTGCCACGGCCACGCGCTGCGGCCGGCTGTCGGCCCCGGCGCTGCTCTGCACCATGGCGAGCAGGACGGCCAGGGTGGCGTCCATACGCAGCCACGGTGCACAGTCCGGCTCACGGAACAGCACGCGGAGCGTGACCTGGTCTCCGCCGTCCTCCACCGTGACGCGCGCGCCCTCCGAAACGATGCGCGAATAGCGACTGAGCCGCTTGAAGGCCGTGCGCAGGCTGGGGCTGGTGAGCCAGGCATAGCCCAGGACGCCGAACCGGTTGGGATGCCAGAACGCCCCAGCCTTGAGCCCTCCGGCCGGGGGCAGCGCCCGATCCAGGTCGGCGAACAGGCCGAAGACCTGACTCAAGCGAAGTCGGGCCCGGGGGTCGCTGAGCCGTCGGGGATCGATGGCCCACTTATGCAGCAGGGGCGTAGGATCGACTCCGCAGGCGCGCGCCGTGTCCAAGACGATGCTCAGGGTCGGTGCGAAATAGGTGAGCGCCATCGGCAGGGTCCCTCCACATACCGGGCCCGTACTTTCCCAGGGAATGGGCCGTACGGTCAAGCGTAGGACCGCGCGGGCGCCCCACGACATCCGACCGACGTGGTTGCCGCCGGCTGCGGGCGGGTACGGCCGCGGCGCCCGTTGGCGCGGGCGCCGCGGGGGCTTCACGGACTGGGGGGACCGGACTCCGCAGTGGCCGGTATGGTCTGGGCCGCGCCGATCCCGGGGGAGTGGATGACGCTGTAGATGGCGAGCCCGTTGCCGTCGAACTGGAGATCCGGGTAGCCCTCGGGCGTGCGGATGATCAACAACCCGTTGGCGTTCGAGAACGGAAAACCACTGACCACCCCCAGGTCGATGAAATTGAGGTGCGGATTGCCCAAGTGGAGCTGGAAGCCGGCGGGCGGGCCCAGGTCACCGTTGGCGGTGGCGTAGATGGTGTGGTCTCCGGAGATGTCCTCCGCAGACCAGATCACCAGGCGCGTGGTGTCTGAACCCGTGATGGAGTATCGCACGTAGGCTTCGTTGGTCGTCGGGCCGGGTGGGTCGACCACCCCGCTGTGCAGGGTGGTGAGCGCCGATGGATCCAGGCGACTCAGGTCGCCGATGCCCGCCGGCGGCGGGGGGAACAGGGGCAGGGGCGCGATGTCCGTGGCATTGAACGGCCAGACGGGGAGATAGGCGGCGTCCTGGGCGGCCAGGTCCGCGTGGAAGGCCTCGGCGACCAGGCAGGGGGCGTCGTCCTTGCGCAGTTCTCCGTCTCGCGTGGAGTCCGAGGCGAAGGCGATGACCCCGAT
>JALVEU010000194.1 GCA_027030565.1 Gammaproteobacteria bacterium
CCACCACGAACGATCGAAGGCAGATTTCCATGGCCAGTCCTTTGGCTCCACTGCGATCGGAACGGTGTTATGCCCGAACGGAAGGTACGAATCTCATTCTACCTCCCTAGCCTAGATTCCGGGATCCGGGCAGGAAAGGAAGTGGTTCACGGTTCGGCTGTGGGCCCTAGAGCTGCCCGGTACGGCCCGGATCGACCTGCCGGATCTGTGTGACCACCGCCACCCACGCACCGCCTACGCCGAGGCTCACGCCCAGGATGGCCAGTGTGGAGAGGGTCGAGCCGGCTGCGAAGTGCAGCTCGAACCGCGCCCCGTAGAGTGCGGCGAGGTGGGCCACCGGCTCGGAGAGCCATAGGATCACGATCGCCACCAGGAGCCAAGCGCCGAGTGCGCCGATGAGTCCGTAGAGCAGGCCGGTGTACAGGAACGGGCGCCTCACGAAGGCATCCGTAGCACCCAGCAGCTGCGCCACGACCACTTCCTCCCGCCGGCTCTCGATGTCCAGGCGGATGGTGTTGCCGATGGCCAGCAGGGCTGCCACCGCCAACGCGGCGGCCAATGCGATCCCCGCCCGGCGGGCCAGCTCCAGGAGGGTCTGGAGCCGTTCGATCCACTTCCATTCCAGGTGCACGGTGTCCACTTCCGGCACGGCTTCCAGTTTTGCCTCCAGCGCCCGGATGTGCTCGGCATCCGTGCTGGCGGGGGTCACCAGCACCGTGTGGGGCAGGGGGTTGGTCTCCAGGGCCTGCAGTGCCCCACCCAAGGCACCCTGGGCCTCGAGATCGTGCAAGGCCTCCTGGGCGGTGATGAGCTCCGATGCGGTCACGCTTTCCCAGGCGGCGATGCCTCGCGCGAGCTCGCGCGCGCGCGCCTCACTGGTGCCGGCTTTGAGATAGACGGTCACGGCGGCGTCCACATGCGGCCGTCCCACCGCGCGTTGGACGTTGTCCAGCAGGGCATAGAAAGTGGCGGGCAGCCCCAGACTGAGCGCCACCACCGAACAGGTGAGCAATGAGCCGATAGGGTGCTGTGCGAGGCGTCGCAGGGCAAAGCCGAGCACCCGGACGTGGTCGGCTGCCCAGGCCTGCAGGGGCGGGATACGCTGAGGGCGGCCCCCTGTTCCTGCCCGCCTAGGCACCGGCAGCGGCCTCCGCATCGCCGCGGACCAGCTTGCCGCGATGGAGTCGGATCACCGGCCTGCGCATGGCCCGGATCAGGCCGGCGTCGTGGCTGGCCACGAGCACCGTGACGCCGATGCGCGAGAAGTCCTCGAACAGCCGCATGATCTCGGCCGAGAGCTGGGGGTCCAGATTGCCGGTGGGCTCGTCGGCCAGCACCATGCGCGGCCGGTGGACCACGGCGCGAGCGATGCCCACGCGCTGCTGTTCACCTCCGGAGAGCGTGATGGGCATGGCCTGCTCCTTGCCCAGGAGCCCCACCTTGTCCAGCGCCGCACGGACCCGGCGTTCCTGCTCGCGGCGGCTGTAGCCGGCGATGATCAATGGCAGGGCCACGTTGTCGAAGACGTTGCGGTCGTAGAGGAGATGGTGCTCCTGGTAGACGACCCCCAGGCGCCGGCGGTGATAGGGAACGAGCCTGCGGGGTAGCCGCGAGATGTCGTCGCCTTCGAAGAGGATCCGTCCCCGGCTGGGACGCTCGATCAGGGCGACGAGCTTGAGGAAGGTGCTCTTGCCCGCCCCGGAGTGGCCGGTGAGAAACATGAAGGCGCCGCGTGGAATGTAGACGCTCACTGCGTCCAGTCCCAGCTGTCCGGTGGGATAGCGCTTGGTGACGTTCTCGAACCGAAGCACGGCGTGACCGAAGTCGACCGCTGGTCTGGGGAAGTGTCAGGAGGCCGCGGGCGCGAGCAATGCGTCCACGAATGCCTCGGCGTCGAATACCTGCAGGTCCTCGACCCCTTCGCCCACGCCGATGAAGCGGATGGGAATGCCCAGCGTGCGCGCCAGGGCGAAGACGATGCCCCCCTTTGCCGTGCCATCCAGCTTGGTGACCACGAGTCCCGTCACGCCCAGGGCCTCGTGGAACTGCCGGGCCTGGCTCAGGGCGTTCTGTCCCGTACCGGCATCCACGACCAGCAACACTTCATGGGGTGCCGAGGGGTCCAGCTTGCGGATCACTCGCTGGATCTTGCGCAGCTCTTCCATGAGGTTCGACTGGGTGTGCAAGCGCCCTGCGGTGTCGGCGATGAGGACGTCGATGCCCCGAGCCCGGGCCGCCTGCAGGGCATCGTAGATCACCGAGGCGCTGTCCGCCCCCGTGTGCTGGGCTATCACCGGTACCCCGGTGCGCTGCCCCCAGACCTGCAGCTGCTCCACGGCGGCGGCGCGAAAGGTGTCGCCAGCGGCAAGCATCACGGACATGCCCGCATCCATGAGGTGGCGTGTCAGCTTGCCAATGGTGGTGGTCTTGCCCACGCCGTTGACGCCCACGACCAGAATCACGAACGGACGCACCTCGTCCGGGATCTCCAAGGGCCGGCTCACCGGCTCCAGGATCTGCACCATGTGTTCGCGCAGCGCCCGGCGCAGCGCCTCCGCATCCTTCATCTCGTTGCGTCGCAACCGGGCCTGGAGGTCGTCGATGATCTCGCGCGTGGCCTCGACGCCCACGTCGGCCAAGAGCAGATGGGTCTCGATCTCCTCGAGCAGCTCTTCGTCGATGCGCCCCTTGAACAGCTCGCCGATGTCCTGGTTCAGGAGCGCACCGGTCTTGGCCAGGCCCCGCTTCAGGCGAGCGAACAGTCCGGTACCCTGGGCGCGGTCATCGGAGGCCTGGTCGGCCCGGGTCTTTTGCTTCTTGAAACGGAACACGGCAATATCCGGCGGGTCTGATCGAAGGCGTCTATCCTACCATCGCGAG
>JALVEU010000195.1 GCA_027030565.1 Gammaproteobacteria bacterium
ACCAGGGCAACGAAGAGGGCAGCTACCAGCCCGGTGACGATGCCCAGCAGGAGCAGCCACCACAGGGACGAGACGGGCGCCTCGACGGCATGTGGGATTCGAAAGGCGGGCTCCGGGCCGTAGATGAGTCGCGCGATCACCGCGCCGGTTACGGCGGCCAACATGATGGGGAGAAAGCGGTGTACCTCATAGCGAAGCCGGAGCACCTCGATGACGAAGACGATCCCGGCCAGAGGCGTGTTGAAGGCCGCGGCGATGGCGGCTGCGGCACCGCAGCCGGCCACGATGCGGCCCTCGTGCTCGTCGGGATGCATGCCGCGGGCGGCCGTGAGCGCGGCGGTGGCGCCCAGATGCACCCCGGGGCCCTCGCGGTCCACCGACTGTCCCCCCACCAGCGCGGCTGCGCCTCCGAAGAACTGCACCAGGGCGTTGGACAGGGGCAGCTCGACCTTGCCCGGGCCATGGAGTCGGTGATAGACATGGACCACCCCCACCGAACGCTGCTCGGGGGGGACCCGCCGCAATGCCAGCCCCAGCAGGGCGCTCACCGTCACCACCAGCGTGAACCGCGCCCAGGGGGCCAGTTCTTCGTAGGCACCCACGCGGTGTGCGGGGAGCAGCAGCACCTGGAGCTGCTCCACCGACCAGCGAAAGGCCAGGACGGCCAGAGCCGCCGCCACTCCGGCCAGTAGGCCGGAGGCGACGGTGCGCAATGTCTGCGGGAACGTTACCTGCATGCAGCCGCAGTCTTGGCGGCAGCCAGCTTCTCCTCTATGGGCAGCGCCCCATAGTCGCGTTCACACTCCTCGAAGATCCGTGCCCGACAGGTTTCGCAGATCTTCTTGTCCAGCCGTCGATAGATGGAGGTGATGGCGGCGGATTTGGACTGGAACACGTTGCCTGGACCGATTTCGTCCAGGGCCCCGCTCTTGTCCAGGGACTCCCAGAGCCCCTGCTTGACGTGGATCAGGTACAGGTCGCCTCCTTCGCGCCGACGCTGGCGGACTTCGCGCATGAGAGCCTCCACACCGGCCAGGTCGGCGAAGTTGATGCCCGTGCAGATCACGGCCAGATGTTTCTGATCCGGACACTGCTCGCGAATCCGGGCAAAGGCCTCCTCGATGTGCGAGACCGAGCCGAAGAACAGCGAGCCGTCGATGCGCAGAAACTTGAGCTGTGGGCACTCGGGCAGGTCTTCGGCGCTGGAGAAGGCACGCTTGTGCAGACGGGGATCCGGGACCCGGGTGCGGATCTGGGGGCGTGAGACGCGCATCAGGTACAGGATCAGCGAAAGCATCACGCCCAGGAAGATGGCCAGCTCCAGCTCCAGGAATAGGGCACTGAAGAAGGTCACGGCGAGTACCGCGGTCTCCTGCCGGTCGGCCTTCAGGATGTGCCGGATCTCCTTGAAGTCGATGAGTCCCCACGCGACCATGAACAAAATACCGGCCATGGCCGCGTTGGGCAGCCAGGCCGCCCAGGGCGCCACCAGCAGGACGATGATCGCCAGCAACGCGCCGGCGAACACCGCCGCCATCGGCGTCTTGGCGCCGGCCTGGTAGTTCAGCGCGCTGCGGTTGAACGAGCCCGTGGCCACGTAACCCGAGAAGAAGCTACCGGCGATGTTGGACAGCCCTTGGCCGATGAATTCCTGATTGCCGTCGATGCGCTGCCCGGTGCGGATGGCGATGGAGCGAGCGATGGACACCGCCTCCGTCAGGGCGAACAGCGTGACCGCCACCACCGAAGGCGCCAGGTGCTTGATGGCGTCCATGGCGAACTCGGGATGGGAGACCGGGGGCAGCGATTGGGGCAGTGCGCCCACCGTCTTGATGCCCAGGGCGGCCTCTCCCCCGTCGCCCCCGAACCATACGCCCAGCAACCACGCGAAAACGGAACCGCCCACCATGGCAACGATCATGTAGGGCAGACGTGGCAGGAAGCGCTTGACCAGGATGCCGCTGACCAGCGTGAACACGCTCACGGCCGTGACATAGGGATTGATGACGTCGATCTGGTGGGCGAAGTGGATGAGGATATCGTGGAGATGCCCCCCGCGTGGAATCTCCACACCGAAGAAGTTCTTGAGCTGTTTGCTGGCGATGATGAAGGCCGCGCCGGCGGTGAAGCCCACGATCACCGAGTGGGAGATGAAGTTGACCAGGGCCCCCATACGCGCCAACCCCAGGATCAGCTCGATCACGCCCACCATGAACGTGAGCGTGAGCGCCAGCTTCACGTAGTCGATGCTGCCGGGTTCGGCCAGGGCGCTCAGGGCCGAGAACAGGACCACCGAAGCGGCCGTCGTAGGTCCTGAGACCAGATGCCAGGAGGAGCCAAACAGTGCCGCCACGATGGCCGGCACCATCCCCGCGTACAGGCCATATTCCGGGGGCATGCCGGCGATGGTGGCGAAGGCCACGCCCTGTGGCAGCACGACGATGGCCCCCGTGAGGCCAGCGATGAAGTCTTCCCGCAGCGTGCTGCGGTTGACCATGGGCAGCCACGTGAGAAATGGCAGAAAGCGGGCGAGGCGGCTCGTTTCCGACATGGGTGCTCCTTTGTGGATCTGGATTGAGCGGTGTTGGCGCCGACGGCTCCACCGCCAATAACGGAAAAATGTAATATTCTAACATGCTATGTAAGGGCATTGGAGTCCAAAGCTCTCCCTAGGTGTCGTGCTTCACTCCCAGCTGCAGCGGCCGGCGGCACGGTGAGGATGCAGGTCTCGATGTCCGTGCCTACGGTCTCGCGGGCTACTCCGGCGTGACGTCTCCCATCCGGACCACGCGACGTGCACCCGCAGCGAGCAGTGCGCTTGCCGTCAGCACCCACACCACGGCCGGCCCTGTGGGCAGATCCAGGAGCACGGAGATGCCGAGCCCCAGCGCGTAGCCGATGCCACCCACGGCGTAGGCGTGGGTCCAGGCCATGGGCCCCTTCAGGGCGCACGAGGCCAGGTCCGCCAGCTGCTCGCCGCCGTGGGTGTGGCCGGACAGGACCAGCAAGCTCCCGGTGGCGGCGAGCGCGAAGGCGACACCGATGAGCGCCTCCTGGATCTCCGGCCAGCCTCGGCCCATGGGTGGTCAGGGCGAGTGGGGCGAGCAGCGCCGCGCGTCGCAGGGAAGTACGCATGTGTCGATCCCCTCTGACATTGGATTGCACGATGGACCCGCGGGAGGGCGACCATTGCCCTCCGGTCACGTCCAGGAATGGGTCGGCCGGTCAGACCGGGGGTGCGCGGGCGTGGTGCGTCGATGTGGGGACCGATCCACAACCTCCTGCATCCTGAAGCGAAAGGCGTTGCTATTCGCGCCAGTAGTCTGGGGTCAACAGCACGAGCAGGGTGAACACCTCGAGCCTCCCTGCCAGCATGGCGAATACGGCGATCGCCTTGCCGGCGGTCGAAACGGAGGCGAAGTCGTAGGCCACTTGGCCGAGGCCCGGTCCCAGATTGTTCATGCAGGTCGCCACGGCAGAGAAGGCCGAGGGCTGGTCCAGGCCGGTGAGCATCATGAGCAGCATCAGCACGACGAACGTGGCGACGTACACCGCAAAGAAGCCCCAGATATTCTGGGCCACCCGGTGTTCGACCACCCGGTCACCCAAACGCAACGCATAGTGCGCATGGGGGTGCACCAGACGTCGGACCTCACGTACCGCTTCCCGGGTCAGCACCAGGAGGCGCATCACCTTCATCCCACCTGCAGTGGACCCGCCGCAGCCCCCCACGAAACTGACGAAGATGAGCAGCACCGGCAGGAAGGCCGGCCATTGGGAAAAGTCCGCCGTGCCGAAGCCCGTGCTGGTGACGATGGAGACCACCTCGAAGGCGCTGTTGCGCAGCGCGGGAAACGCCGCATAGAAATCGTACAGATACAAGGCCACGGTGCAGAAGCCCACGACGCCGGCCACGAACAGCAGAAACGCGCGCACCTCCACGTCGTGCCAGTAGGGACGCAGGCTCCCCGCGCGCAGGGCCAGGAAGTGGACGCTGAAGTTGATTCCTCCGGCGAACATGAAGACGATGGCGGCGATCTCCACGGCCGGGCTGTGGAAGTACCCGATACTGGCGTCGTGGGTGGAGAAGCCGCCGGTGGAGACCGTGGCCAGGCTGTGCGCGACGGCGTCGAACAGTGACATGCCGGCGAACCAGTACGCCAGTGCACAGGCGCCGGTGATCCCCACGTAGATCAGCCACAGAGCCTGGGCCGTCTGGCGCAGCCGGGGCGTGAGGCGATCCTCCTTCATGGGGCCGGGCACTTCGGCGCGGTAGAGCTGCATGCCGCCCACCCCCAGTGCCGGAAGCACGGCCACGGCCAGCACGATGAGCCCCATGCCTCCGAACCATTGCAGCTCCTGGCGGTAGAACAGGACCGACTTGGGGAGTGCATCGAGACCGGAGAGGACGGTGGCTCCGGTGGTGGTGAACCCAGAGGCGGCCTCGAACAGCGCGTCCACGAACCCTACGTGGGGTCCGAGAATGAAGGGGAGGGCCCCCAGGGCGCTCAGCACGGTCCAGAACAGCGCCACCACGAGAAAGCCGTCGCGTCGGCGCAACTCGGGCGGCGCCACGGCCCCCGGGGCCCAGAGGAGCAGCCCCACCAGCGAGCTCACACCCAGGCTGACCAGAAAGTGCCGCGCCTCTCCATCGGCGTACCACAGGGAGACGAGCATCGGTGGGATCATCGATGCGCTGAAGATGATGCAGAACACGCCCACGAGACGGAATACCGCCCCCAGCCGACGCGTGACGAAACGCCTCCGCACGCCGGCCTCAGCGTCGGCCTGGCCGCGGTGGGCCCATGTGCCCGGGGCGCTCCCCGGTGCGATGTGCGTGGTCCTGTGCGCGCAGCCGCGCGTCGATGGCGAGCAGCAGGTCTTCGAGCCGCTGTATACGGTGTTCGAGCTGCTCGATGCGCAGGTGTGCGGTATGCTGCTCCTGGCGCAGGTGTGCTTCTTCTTCCTTGATCTTCTCCTCCTCCTGGGAGACGAAGTAGGCCGAGATGTTGGCGGTGACCAGGGAGAACAGGCCCACACCCAACAGGATGAGCAGGCCGCCGAACAGCCGGCCCGGGCCCGAGGTGGGGACCAGATCCCCATACCCGACCGTGCTCACCGTCACCCAGGCCCACCACAGTCCGTCCCAGATCGTTTCGAAGGCGGGGTCGAGCCCCGCGATGAGCACCCCGGCCAGGAACACGATGAGCGCCGCCACCAGCAGCGTCAGACCGAAGTGGTTACGCGCCAGGAGCTTGCGCAGAGTTGGGGAGACGCCCAGCAGCAGGGGGAGGATCAACACCAGGCGTACCGAGCGCAGGATCGCCACGTAAGGTTCGTAACCCCAGAGCACCGGGAGACCCACCGCGATGATCACCAGGTTGAGCCAGTTGGTGGCCAGATAGCGCCACTTGCGCTCCACCAGCCAGGTCAGCGTGGCGGTCTCGGCGAGAAAGAACAGCCACACCACGTAGTCGGTGACGCGGGTGACCAGCGGCGGCACCGCCGAGCGGGTACCCAGGTACCAGTCGATGGCCAGCCAGATGGCCAGTACGATCATGGGGCCTTCGAACCAGCGGCCCACCCTGCGGGCGAGGGGGCGCTCGTCCGGGGCGACGCCGGCCAGTCCGAACAGGGCGCTGATAGGGATCGCGCGCATGGCCTCAGTGTATCGGCTTTGCCTCGGGCGACAAACGGCCTTGGGGGCCGCGCTCACGCCATGTTCAGCGCCGCGCACCTCCAGGGTCATGGGAGGCGCCTTGGAGGGCCGTGCCTGCTTCCAGGGTGGATCGTCGGTCTGCAGCCCCGGTGTGCTTCAGGAGTGCCGCCATGGCCGCTGCGTGGCCCCGCTCGATGATCTCGCCTGCCCGGTGGTAGTCCAGGAAACGAAACTCCGCCACTGGAGGACGGATCACCAGGTCTGGGGGGTCGGCATGCAGGCGCATGCGGGTGATCTGTGCCTCCATGATGTTGTAGGCGGTCAGCAGGAGCTCGAAGATGCCTGGGGTCTCGTCTTGTTCGGTCCAGAGCCGGAACTGGTGCAGCATCTCGGTCTGCTGGCCGCCCAGAGACCCCAACAACCGCCCCAGAAAGTCCCCCACCTTGTCCTGCGGGGGCCGACGTCTGCGGTCTCGGGCGATGCGGGACTGTACGACCCGGTCGTTGAGGTCCACGGCCACCACACGCGGGGCACCCATGGCGCGCACGACACTCACGGGTACGGGGTCCACCAGCCCCCCGTCAACCAGCAGGCGCCCCCCGCGCCGCACCGGCGTGAAGATGCCTGGTACGGCGATGCTGGCGCGCACGGCGTCGATGACGTCGCCTCGGTCGATCACCACCTCCTCACCGGAGTACACGTCCGTGGCCACCGCGCGAAACGGACGTTGCAGGTGCTCGATGCGGTCGGTATGCAGATGGGCGCGGACGAACTCGGCCACCTTGCGGCCGTCGATGAGTCCGGAGCGCGGGAAGACCACGTCCAAGAGGGCCGCCACATCGGTCCAGTCGAAGTCCAGATAGCTGGACTCCAGATCGGCCAGGCGGCCCGCTGCATATACGGCGCCGACCAGGGCGCCGATGCTCGTGCCGGCCACCCAACGGATGCGGAAGCCCTGCTCTTCCAGGGCGCGGATCACGCCGATGTGGGCGAGCCCCCGGGCCGAGCCGCTGCCCAGGGCGAGACCGATCTCGCCTGCGCCGGGGTCCAGGGTGTCTCGTGCGGTCTGAGGGTCGGTGGACATGCTGACAGTGTCACCGCGCCGGTGGCTGCGTGCAAGGCGACTCGGATTCGGTTTACAGTGGTGTCTCTGTTCGTGTGAGGTTTGCCCACAGAAGGGCTGTGGACCAGGGGGTCGAAACACGTATGCGCTGGAGCGGATTTGTCCTTTTCGCGTTGCTTCCCGCGGCTGCCGGTGCCTTCAGCGGTCCGTGGCCGTTGGAGATCATCGAGCAGTTCGACGATGCCAAGCTGGTGGTGTATGGCAGCGAGGACGACATCGCTGCCGCGCCCATGTGGAGCCCGGACCGGGGGGCGCCGCCCCTGACCATCGCCGGGGTGCTCGAGGTCTTGCAGCGCTGGGCCGAGTCCGATCCCAGGGTCTCGGCACTGCATGTGGAAGAGATCGAGCTCAAGCGCATCCCCAGGCACGTGGACCGTTGGTACTACCTGGTCCGTGCACGCGTGGAGAGTCGAACGGGGCCGCCTGTGCGGTTTTTCGCCGTGCTCATGAACGGCAAGGTGGAGCCGGCCATCCGCGAGCCCATGCCCATCAAGTAGCTCGGCGGTCCGGCCCTCGCTGAGGCCGGCCTTTGCCAGTCCCGGACGCCCCTTCGGTGGTCACCGTGGAGCATCGTGGTCCGTCTGAAGCCACCGCACGATACGTCGTTCCAGCCAGTAGCGTCCGGGAGCCTCCACGAAACCCACGTGGCCCCCGTGGGGCGACCATTCCAAGCGGGTGTGTGGGCCGAGCTCGTTGGCCTGCGGCATGACTTCCGGGAACATGAAGGGGTCGTCGCGGGCGTGCAGCAGCAGCGTCGGGACCCGGATTCGCGCGAGGATGGGCCGCGCACTGGCGCTCCGATAGTAGTGGTCGGCATCGCGGAATCCGTGCAGTGGGGCGGTCACCTGGTCGTCGAAACCGCGCAGGTCACGACACGCCCGGATGCGCTCTGCGGGAATCGGGAATCCGGGCCGTGCCGCCTGGAGGGCCAGGTTGCGGCGCAGCCGGGTGACCAGGTAACGGTCGTACATGCGTGAGAGGCCCCGGCGCAGGCGTCGTGCGCACAGGGCCAGGTCGAACGGCACCGAGACGGCCACCGCCGAGTGGATGGCCACGGTAGGCCGATCCTCACCGAGCAGCCTGAGCAACGCGTTGCCACCCAGGGAGTAACCCACGGCGTGGAGGTCACGGCCGGGAAAGCGTCGCGCGAGGTGGGTGAGCACATGGGCCGGATCGTCGGTCTCGCCGGCCGTGTAACGCCGCGCCCGGCGGTTGGGCTCGCCGCTGCAGCCCCGGAAATGCATGACCACGCCCTGCAGTCCGGCCCGGGACAGAGCCGCCATGAGCCCGGCGGCATAGTGTGAGCGGCTCGATCCCTCCAGGCCGTGGAAGATCACCACCAGGGGCCCATTGCGCAGGGGGCCCCAGTCCAGATCGAGAAAGTCGCCGTCGGGCAGCTCCAGGCGTTCGCGCCGATAGACGATGCGAGGGCGCCGGAACCACACCGGCCAGAGGGTCTGCAGATGGGGGTTGCGCAGCCAGGGCGCAGGTCGGAAACTCGATCGAACGACAGTCATCGCAACGTCGGAGCAGCAGCCATGGAACGTGTGGAACTCACCGACGAGGAGTGGCGGAGGCGGCTCACGCCGGAACAATACCGCGTCTGCCGTCAGAAGGGGACCGAGCCGGCTTTCACCGGGGCCTATTGGGACTGTCACGATCCCGGTGTGTACCGGTGCGTGTGTTGCGGGGCGCCCTTGTTCGCTGCCGAGGACAAGTACGACTCGGGCAGCGGTTGGCCCAGCTTCACGCAGCCGTTGCGCAAGGATGCGGTGGCGTACCACGAAGACGCCAGCCATGGCATGCGGCGCACGGAAGTGACCTGTGCCCGTTGCGACGCTCACCTGGGGCACGTGTTCGAGGACGGGCCACCACCCACCGGCCTGCGTTACTGCATCAACTCCGTGTGCCTGGTGCTCGAGCCGGAGTCCGAGTCTTCTTGATACCGCCCTGCCTTGGGTCGGGTGCCGGAATGCGCGCCGGATCCCAGTGGTGGTGGGCCCATTCCCAGAGTGCCTGGACATTCGCCCGGCGCAGTGGAAGAGGGGGCGGATGGCCGAGGAAGGCCAGCGCTTCCCACAGGCCCATGGTGGGGTGATCCAGGTCCAGCGGCGGCGCGCCGGTCTGTTTGCTCAGCTTGCGGCCCGCGGCGTCGGTCACCACGGGCAGATGCAGATACGCTGGGGTAGGCAGACCCAGGAGCCGCTGCAGGTGAATCTGGCGAGGGGTCGACTGCAGCAGGTCCGCGCCGCGCACCACTTCGGTGATCCCCTGCGCGGCATCGTCCACCACCACGGCGAGCTGGTAGGCGTACAGCCCGTCTCGGCGGCGGATGACGAAGTCCCCGACGCTGCTCTCCAGACGCTGCGACTGAGGGCCGCAGCGTCGGTCGGTGAACGCGATCGGCTCGTCGTGAGTGAGGACGCGGATGGCATGGCCCAAAGGATGGGCCTCGGTACCGTTGCGGCACAGCCCGGGATACAGGGTGCCGAACCCCAGGCGCCTGAGCCGGGCCCGGCTGCAGCTGCAGGGATAGGCGTGCCCGCGGTCCACGAGGCTGGCCACCGCGGCTTGGTAGTGCTCGATCCGGTCGCTCTGGTAGAGCACCGGTCCATCCCACTGGAAACCGAATGCCTCCAGTGCCTTGAGGATGAGGTCCTTGGCCCCCGGCATCTCGCGAGGCGGGTCGATGTCCTCGATGCGCAGGAGCCACAGCCCTTGCCGGCGGCGGGCCTCCAGATAACTGCCCACCGCTGCGACCAGGGAGCCGAAATGCAGGGGACCGGTGGGCGACGGGGCGTAGCGGCCGATGTAGCGGGATCCGCGCACGCGGGAGAGCGCGGGAGATCGGCCCTCCCGCTGGGGTCCGGTCAGCGCTCCTTCATCTCCTCCAGCGTCTTGCAGTCGATGCACAACGTCGCCGTGGGCCGGGCCTCGAGCCGACGCAGCCCGATCTCCACGCCACAGGCCTCGCAGTAGCCGTACTCGTCGGCGTCCAGCCGGGCCAACGCCTCGTCGATCTTGCGGATGAGCTTGCGTTCGCGGTCACGGGCGCGCAGCTCCAGGCTGAATTCCTCCTCCAGTGTGGCGCGATCGGCCGGATCCGCGAAATTGGCCGCCTCGGTCTTCATGTGGTCCACCGTGCGGTCGACCTCCTCCATGAGTTCTTCCTTCCATGCCAGGAGGATTTTGCGGAAGTGTTCCTTCATCGCCTCACTCATGTAAGGCTCACCTTCCTTGGGCTGGTAGGGCTCCACTCCGTTCACGGGGAGGAAGCTGCTCTGCGCCTGCGCGGCGGCTCCGGTATCGTTGTTGGCCATGAAAGGGTCTCCGAAGAAAATTCCGGGCGGTTCTGGCGCGAGGCCGGAACGGCCCCGGGTTTCGGGAAGCGGCCTTTAGTAGCAGATTCACCTGCCGGGCGCAAGCAGCTGCCCCATGGGTGGCGTGTGCCCGCGGGCCGTACGGTGGGAGGCACGGCGATTCGACTGCAACACGAGAGGCGGCGAATGGAGGGAAGATGGAGCGTGGGAGCCTGCAAGCACTGATCTTCGACGTGGACGGCACCCTGGCCGAAACGGAACATGAAGGGCACCGGGTGGCCTTCAATCAGGCCTTCCGCGAGGCGGGACTCGATTGGACATGGGACGAGGCCACCTATGCGAGTCTGCTCAAGGTGACGGGCGGCCGGGAACGAATCCTGCGGTTCATCGCCGATCTGCCCGCCGCGGCCCGTCCGCGCGAGGATCCACAGGCCCTGGCCAGCCGTCTCCACGCGCGCAAGACCGAGATCTTTCAGCGCCTCCTACGCTCGGGGCGCATTCCCCTCCGCCCCGGGGTGGCGCGCCTGTTGCGCGAGGCGCGGGGGGCCGGTCTGCGTCTGGCCGTCGCCACCACCACGAGTGCGGGTAACGTGGAGGCGCTGCTCGAGGCCAACCTGGGGCCGGGGTCTCTGGGCTGGTTCGAAGTGATCGCGGCGGCCGATCTCGCACCGGTGAAAAAGCCGGCCCCCGATGTTTATCGCGTGGTTCTGGCGCGCATGGGACTGCGCGGTCGGGACTGCATCGCCATCGAGGATTCGCGCAACGGCCTGCTGGCCGCCCGCGGTGCAGGTGTCTCGGTGGTGGTCACCGTGAGCCATTACACCCGGGGGGAGGACTTCACGGGCGCCTTGGTGGTGCTCGATGGCCTGGGAGAGCCGGAGCATCCGGTGCGCGTCCTGCAGGGTGATCTAGACGGCTTCGAGTATGTGAATGTCGAGGCCCTGCAATGGCTATGGCGTCGGGCGGAGACGACCCGGCCGTGAGGCCGGTGGTGCGGGCACCGCTTATTCGGCCGGTTCCCAGTCCGTGACCCGGGCGTGCAGGTGTTCGGCCGCCAGGCGGATGTCGACCCGGGCGTCCTCGAGATCCCGGTGGCTGCGGACCAGCCGCGCCCCTCCCGGTGTCGTGACGATGGCGTAGCCCCGCTCCAGTGTGGCCCGAGGACTCACAGCGCGCAGGGTGGCGTCGAGTCGGTCGAGGCGTGCGCGCCAGGACTGGAGTCGTGCCGCCATGACCTGGCGCAGGCGCATATCGAGGCCCCGCAAGCGCAGCCGCCGGGCCTCCAGGCTCCGCCGTGGGGAATGTGCGGCCAGCCGGGACTGCAGGATGGCGAGTTGCCGGTGGCGTTCATGCAGGCCGTGGCACAGCGCTTGCACCAGGCGCCGTTCCAGATCGTCGAGGCGCCTGGTGTACTCGGCGATCCGTCGTTCGGGGTGATGCACGGCCAGGCGGGCCTCCAGCGCTTCGAGGTGTCGGCGGTGCAGGCGCAGGCGCTGCTCCAGTGCCTGGTGCAGGCGTTGCCGGAGCCGTTCCAGCAAGGCCAGGATCTCATCGGCCTCTGGGGCCACCAGTTCAGCCGCCGCCGAGGGCGTCGGGGCACGGCGGTCGGCCACGAAATCGGCGATGGTGAAATCGATCTCGTGCCCGATGCCCGTGACCACGGGGGTACGGAGGGCGTGGATGGCGCGGGCCAAGGCCTCATCGTTGAAGGCCCACAGATCCTCCATGGAACCCCCGCCACGCGCGAGGATCAGCACGTCACATCGCCCCTCGCGCTCGGCCCGACCCAATGCGGCGATCAGTTCTGCAGGGGCCTGTTCGCCCTGCACGCTGGCCCCATAGACGCGCACCTCGGCCCGCGGCCAGCGCCGGCGCAACACGTTGAGGATGTCACGCACGGCGGCCCCGGTGGGCGAGGTCACCACACCGACGACCCTGGGAAAAGGGGGCAGCGGCCGTTTGCCGGCTTCGGCGAACAGACCTTCGGCTTCCAGTTGTCGTTTGAGGCGCTCGAAGCGCCGAAACAACGCACCGCTGCCCACTTCCTCCATGGACTCCACGGTGAGCTGGAACTCGCCACGCGCCTCGTAGAGTCCGACCCGGGCGCGCAGCACCACGTGCATCCCCTCCGTGGGCGCGAAATCCAGATACCGGTTGCGGCTGCGGAACATGGCGCAGCGCACCTGGGCGGAGGCATCCTTGAGCGTGAAGTACAGGTGGCCCGAGCGTGGGCGGGCGATGTTGGAGAGCTCACCCTCCACCCAGAGCAGGGGGAACCTGTCCCAGAGCAGCTCGGCCACTTCGCGATTGAGCCGGCTCACGGTGTAGATGTCGCGTTCGGGCGTGGGCTCCATATCCAGGGATCCGGAAACGCAAGGAGCCGGGACGCTGGGTCCCGGCTCCCAGGGACTTGCGGCAGGCGGGTTCGGTTCAGAAGCGTGGACCTGCGTCCTTCTGATCCAGTGCCTGTTTGTAACCCATCTCGGCCTGGAAGCGGGCCGTCTCGGCCAATTTCACGGCGGTTTCGAAGTCACCCTTCTGGGCGGCGGCCTCGGCCTGCTGGAGGAACTTGCCGACGTCGCGCCACTCGCCGCCCACGGAGGCGGCCTTCTTCTGCCACATCTTGGCCTCGGCAAAGGCCTTCATGTAAGTGCTCTTGTCGACCTTGGCGAATGCTGCCGAGGCACCGACGGCCAGCAGGATCGCGGTCAGCACCGCGATGAGACGGGGTTTGATGGTCATAGCGTCCTCCTGGTGGTGGGACAGTTCCTGAATCGGCGCCGGCTTGTACCCGCTCTCGCGATGCCCGGATCCCGGACTCACGCTCGGGTGACGGGACCTGCGCCGTACCGACCTGGCTCGCTCAACGAGCGCTTCCCTCACGAAGCCGACCTATGGTTACCCGTTTGAGGCCCGAGGGTCAAATGGGGGGAGACACCCGGTCGGAGGGCCCCTGGACAGCGCCCCGGGGTCTCCCTGGGATGGGTATAATGGATCACTTTTTAGGGCCGAGGCCCGATGACCTGATCCTCGACGACGCTGCCCATGCGCATCCTTGAAGAAGCCCTCACGTTCGACGACGTTCTGCTGGTCCCCGCCTTCTCGGAGGTGTTGCCAAGGGACGTGGACCTCACTACGCGCCTCACCCGCCGCATCCCCTTGCGTCTGCCCCTGGTCTCGGCGGCCATGGACACGGTGACCGAAGCGCGCCTGGCCATCGCCATCGCGCAGGAGGGCGGTATTGGCATCATTCACAAGAATCTGACGCCCGAACAGCAGGCGGCGGAGGTGCGTCGGGTGAAGAAGTTCGAGAGCGGCGTCATCACCGAGCCGATCACGGTGGATCCCGACACAAGCATTCGCCGGGTGCTGGAGATCACCCGGGCCAACAACATCTCCGGTGTGCCCGTGGTCAAGGGCAAGGCCTTGGTCGGTATCGTCACCGCACGCGACCTGCGCTTCGAGACCCGGCTCGACGAGCCCGTCTCCACCATCATGACGCCGAAGGAGCGGCTGGTGACGGTGAAAGAGGGCGCGGACCGGGAAGAGGTGGTGCGCTTGCTGCACAAGCACCGGATCGAGAAGGTGCTCGTGGTCAACGACGCGTTCGAGCTGCGCGGCATGATCACGGTGAAGGACATCCAGAAGGCCCGGGACTTTCCCCTCGCCAGCAAGGACGAGATGGGCCGGCTGCGGGTCGGGGCGGCCGTGGGCACGGGGGCCGGCACCGAGGAGCGTGTGGCGGCGCTCGTCGATGCGGGGGTCGACGTGATCGTGGTGGACACCGCACACGGGCATTCCAAGGGCGTGCTGGAGCGCGTGGCCTGGGTCAAGCAGCGCTACCCGCAGGTGGATGTGATCGGCGGCAACATCGCCACCGCCGAAGCGGCCCGCGCCCTGCGCGACGCCGGTGCCGATGCGGTGAAGGTCGGGATCGGTCCAGGTTCGATTTGCACCACCCGCATCGTGGCCGGCGTGGGCGTGCCCCAGATCAGTGCCATCGCCCACGTGGCCGCGGCACTGGCCGACAGCGACGTGCCACTGATCGCCGACGGGGGCATTCGCTTCTCGGGTGACATCGCCAAGGCCATCGCCGCGGGTGCCCATACGGTGATGATCGGCAGCCTGTTCGCCGGAACGCGCGAAGCGCCCGGCGAAGTAGAGCTCTACCAGGGGCGCTCCTACAAGTCCTATCGCGGTATGGGCTCGCTGGGCGCGATGCAGCAGGGGTCTTCGGACCGCTATTTCCAGGAGGACGCCGAGGGGGACGTGGAGAAGCTCGTTCCCGAGGGGATCGAGGGCCGGGTGCCGTACAAGGGACCCCTGGTCGGTGTGATCCATCAGCTCCTGGGCGGGCTGCGCTCCAGCATGGGTTACGTGGGTTGTCCCGACATCGAGTGCATGCGCACGAAACCCGCCTTCGTGCGTATCTCCACGGCCGGAATCCGCGAGAGCCACGTCCACGACGTCGCCATCGTCAAGGAGGCGCCCAACTACCGCATCGACTGATGTCCCGGAGGCGGGCATGTGGGGGGAGGCATTCTTTGAACAGACAGGGCGCTGAGGAGTCGAGCGGGGCGGCGCGCAGTGCCTGGGACTGCGGGGCCGGGCCTTTACATATCCCCGCGAGCTCCGCGTTCTCCTTGTGAACGATTTTTGAACACGGAGGACACAGAGGGCTCGTACGAATCGAGCGGGGAAGCGCGCAGCGCCTGGGGCTCCAGGGCCCGATTTTCACATGTCTCTGCGGGCTCCGTGTTCTCTTTGTGAAGCATTCATGACCCGAGACATCCATTCCGACAAGATCCTGATCCTGGACTTCGGCTCCCAGTACACGCAGCTCATCGCCCGGCGCGTGCGTGAGGCGCAGGTCTACTGCGAAATCCATCCATGGGATATCTCCGATGAGGCCATCCGGGCGTTCGGACCCAAGGGCATCATCCTCTCCGGCGGGCCCGAGTCGGTGGTCGAGGGGGAGGACAACCCACGTGCGCACGAGGCGGTCTTCGAGATCGGGGTGCCGGTGCTCGGCATCTGTTACGGCATGCAGACCATGGCGGCGCAGCTGGGCGGGGCGGTGGAGCCGGCCACCCACCGCGAGTACGGCTATGCGCAGGTGGAGGTCCACGGACACAGCCGGCTGCTGCGCGACATCGAGGACCATGCCACCGAGGACGGCATCGCGCTGCTGGATGTGTGGATGTCCCACGGAGATCGGGTGACCGCGCTGCCGCCCGGGTTCATCGTCATCGCCAAGACCGACAACTCGCCCATCGCCGGCATGGCCGACGAGGCACGCGGCTTCTATGGGCTGCAGTTCCACCCGGAGGTGACCCACACCCGGCAGGGCCAGCGGATCCTCGAACGCTTCGTCCACGAGATCTGCGGCTGTGCAGCCCTATGGAGCCCGGGCAACATCATCGAGGACATGATCGCCCGGGTGCGCGAACAGGTGGGTGGCGAGGACGTGCTGCTGGGCCTGTCCGGGGGAGTGGATTCCTCGGTGGTGGCGGCGCTGCTGCACCGCGCCATCGCCGACCAGCTCACCTGCGTGTTCGTGGACAACGGCCTGCTGCGCCTGCACGAGGGCGGTCAGGTCATGGCCACCTTCGCGCGTCACATGGGTGTGCGTGTGATCCGCGTGGATGCCGAGGCACGCTTCCTGGAAGCGCTGCGTGGGGTCACCGACCCGGAGGAGAAACGCAAGATCATCGGCCGCACCTTCATCGAAGTCTTCGAGGAGCAGGCTGAGAAGATCCGCGCCCCCTGGCTCGCCCAGGGCACCATCTATCCAGATGTCATCGAGTCGGCCGGTGCCAAGACCGGCAAGGCCAAGGTCATCAAGTCCCATCACAACGTGGGCGGGCTGCCCGATCGCATGCAACTCAAGCTGGTGGAGCCGCTGCGCGAGCTGTTCAAGGACGAGGTGCGGCGCATCGGTGTGGAGCTGGGCCTGCCCTCGGAGATGGTCTATCGGCATCCATTTCCCGGTCCGGGGCTGGGCGTGCGCATCCTCGGCGAGGTGCGCAAGGAATACGCCGACCTGCTGCGCCGGGCCGACGACATCTTCATCCAGGAGCTGCGCCGCCACGGCCTCTACGACCAGGTCTCACAGGCCTTCGCCGTGTTTCTGCCCGTGCGCTCGGTGGGGGTGATGGGCGACGGGCGCCGCTACGACTACGTGGTGGCCCTGCGCGCCGTGGAGACCGTTGACTTCATGACGGCGCGCTGGGCGCACCTACCCTACGAGTTCCTGGACCTCGTTTCGCGGCGCATCATCAACGAGATCGACGGCATCGCCCGGGTCACCTATGACATCTCCGGCAAGCCCCCCGCCACCATCGAGTGGGAGTAACCAGTTCTGATTGGCGCCTGCGAGCAGGGTCTGGCACTGCCGGTCATCACAACTAAGGAGGCGGTGATTTACTGGCTGCGGAGGCGCATCTCTGCGTTGCGCGGTACTCGCCTATCTAACTGATATGTATCGCATCCTGCGTTCCGTGCGTCTAGCTCTGCATACGCCTCTCGCATTAAATCAGCAACTCCTCAACTCACGAAAAACCATTCTGCCATGTTTGATCACGATGTGCTGCTCGATCCTAACAGGCGAGAGGATGGATTGACTGCTGCGAGCGGAATATGATCATATGCAGCCGGCACTTGCCGGCTTTCATTTTGACGGGGCTCAGCGATGTTCAGATTTTCGTTGTTACTGGCCGTGACTTCGATGCTCTCGGTCGGCAGCTGCCATGCGGGAGCAGGCAAGTCGGACCTTGGCGTGCAGACCCTCTATTACGGCGGCGACATCGTCACCATGGAGGGCGATGAACCCACCTATGTGGAAGCGGTGATGCAACGCGATGGGCGCATCATCTACGTGGGCCCCAGGGCTTCGGCGGTGAACAACTTTGCCGGTGAGACCATCGAAGTGGACCTGCAGGGCAAGACCCTGATGCCAGGCTTCATCGAACCCCACGCACATCCCGTTTCCATCGGCGCCTTCATTCTCGCCAACGACATCGTGGCGCCCCACGAGTGGCGCATGCCGCACAAGACCTATCCCGGTGTCAGTGGCAAAGAGAACTACCTGAAGGCGGTCAAGGCGATCATCGATTCGAAGAAGGACAAGCGTCAGACCGTGCTCATCTGGGGTTACCACAAATCCTGGCATGGCGAACTCACCCTGGAAGATCTGGACCGGGTCTCGGGTGATGTGCCTACCATCATATGGCAGCGCTCTACCCACGAAATCTACCTGAACACGGCTTGCGCCAAAAAATATGGCGTGCGCAAAGGAGATCTGTCCAAGGAGGATGACGAACAGGCGGATTGGGAGAACCTCCATTTCTGGGAGCGCGCCTACCAGATAGTCAAAGGCACCAAATTGGCACCCTTCTTTGGCGACCGCAAGATGCTCCAGCGCGGCATGGACCGTATCTCTGCGGTGATGCAGTACAATGGCATCACCGCGATGATGGAGCCTGGTTTTCCCACCAGTACCTTCGAAGACGAGTACCAGGTGCTCAGGCAAGGCACGGAAAAGGCCAGGGCCTACACCATCTACCTGATATCCGGTTTTCCGGAACAGTTCGTGAAGAAGTTCTCCAACGACCAATACGCGGCGCACATCGACGCGTTATCAAAAAAGTACGATACCGAGTACATCAAGTTCCTGCCCAGGCAGTATAAGACATTCGCAGACGGTGCCATTTACTCCCTTGCCCTGCAGTTGCGTGAGCCTTTCTACAACTGCAGGGAATGCAGGTCGGAGTGGATCATCCCCCCGAAAGAGGGCGAAGCAATCTTCGATTACTGGTGGGACAAGGGCTACAAGATCCACATCCACATCACCGGCGATAAGGCTTTCGAGACCTATTTGGACATTGTGGAGCGGGCCATGAAACGTAATCCGCGCAAGGATCACCGCACCACATTCCACCACGTGGGCCTGTTCGACGGTGAGCAGGCGCAGCGGGCCGCCGACCTCGGTATCGAGATCTCGGCCAACCCCTACTACCTCTGGGCGCTGGCGAACAAGTACAGCAAAACCGGCCTTGGACCGGAACGGGCTGCCAACATGGTTGCGCTGCAGGAGTTCTCGAAGCGCGGTGTGCCCGTCTCCCTGCACTCGGATTTTGCCATGGCGCCAGCCGATCCCCTGCTCTTGGTCTGGGTAGCGTCCAACAGGATCATCGACGACGGGCGCGTCATGAAGCCGGAAGAGCGCATCTCGGTTTACGACGCCATGAAGGGCATCACCATCACCGCAGCCCGCACCTTCGAGATGGCCCACGAGATCGGTTCCATCAAGGTGGGCAAGCAGGCCAACTTCACTATTCTGGAGCAGAATCCGTTCAAGGTCGATCGTAGCCGGATCAAGGACATCCCTGTCTTGGGTATCGTCTACAAGGGGGAGATGAAATTGAATGGGCAGAGGAAGGTTGGCGGTGATCGCGATGAGTTTGGCTGTATTGCTTCGGCCGGCTATCGCTGGTGCGATCGGACAGGCCAGTGCGAGCGGCCCTGGCCGTTGGCGAAACGGAAGGGCTTCGAGAACACTCCAGAAGCCTTCGAGGCCTGGTGTGACAACGTGCGCGTGAGGAAGAAGGAGCCGCGTCCCGGAAACCACTGATCATCCCCCGACGGCCGGCATTGTGGTCTGGGGAAGGTGCCCATCTATGAACCGCTGGTGATGTAGCCGGGCGAAGCGCGCAAACGAAGAGATGTCGTTCGTGAAATGACGAAGGGCCTTGAACAACCACCCGGGCATTCGTCCGTAAGAAACAACGAGGAGTAGAAAATGAAGAAGATTCGACTGCCAAAATGGTTCACAGGCGCCAGCGCGGCGCTGACCCTGGTGATGGGTGGCCTGGTGCCGCCCGCACAGGCTTGTACCGGGCTGCGACTCACGGCGGAGGACGGCACCGTGGTGCATGCCCGTACCCTGGAGTTCGGCGTGGACCTTGGATCGGACGTGATCATGGTACCTCGGGGCTATGCACGCACCGGTACTGCGCCCAGTGGCAAGCAAGGTATGAAATGGGAAACCAAGTATGCGAGCTTGGGAGCCAACGGCGTGGATCTGCCCTACATCTTCGACGGCCTCAATGAAAAGGGCCTGGCCGTGGGCACCTTTTACTTCCCCACCACTGCTGGCTACATGGACTTTGATCCAAAGAAAGCCAGCAGCACACTCGCCCCCTGGGAATTGGGTTCCTGGCTGCTGGAGAACTTTGCCGATGTGGAGGAGGTGAAGGAAAACATCGGCAAGGTGGTGGTGCCAGAGGTCGTGCTCGGCGCCTGGGGCTTCGCACCGCCGGTCCACTGGGTGGTGCATGACGCCACCGGCCAGAGCATCGTCATCGAGTACGTGAAGGGCCGGTTGAACGTCTACGACAACCCGCTGGGAATCATGTCCAACTCGCCCACGTTCGATTGGCACATGACCAACCTGCGCAACTACGTGAACCTCGCTCTCACGAATTCCCCCACACTCAAGCTCGGACCGGTGGAACTGAAGCCCCTCGGCCAGGGTGCCGGCATGCTCGGCCTCCCCGGGGACTACACACCGCCATCGCGTTTCGTGCGCATCGCCGCCTTCAGCCAGGCGGTTCTGCCGTCGAAGACGGGTTGGGATGCCGTCAAACAGGCCTTTCATGTGCTGAACGCTTTCGACATTCCCAAGGGTGTGGCACGGGACCGCGAGAAGGACGAGCACGGCAACATCGTGGCTGACTACACGACCTGGACCAGCGCCAACGACCTCAAGCGCAAGCGTTTCTACTTTCGCACCTATGACAACAGCCGTATCCGCATGGTGGACCTGATGCGCATGGATCTCGACGGCAAGGAGATCGTCACCATCTCCATGAAGGGCGAGGAAGAGGTGGAAGATCTCACGCCTTGAATACGTGGCAGGTCCCGGATGATCCCATCGGTCTGAGGAGCGCCGCCGCTGTTCGAGGCTCGGCGCATTCTGTGAGCCTTGGCAGAGCAACAGTCCGCGAGGAACACCCACGCCAACGCCACGACGGTGTGAAGGTACGTGCAGAGATCCAAGGCCTCGAATCTGTCCAGTGCGGCGCTGGTACGCCGCCACGGCGTGACGGCGGAGACCATCCGGCGCTGGAGGGCGTCTTCGGTAGGAGTCATCCGCGTGGCAGGGTTGACCAGTCCGTCCAGTCACGTCGTTTGAACATGGTCGGGTGCGCGTTGGTGCTGCGGGCCCCTGGACCCACCTGCGCCCAGGGCCGCGCTGCGCAGCCGATCCGTTGCGGCCACCCCTTACCGCCGAAGAGGGCCCATCGATCCACCCGGCCGGACAACGTCCCGCAGTGGCGGGTAAGGACTCTCCGGCAGAGGGATCGATGGGGGCTCGACGCCGGGGCTGCAACGGTACATCATCGAAGGCGTCGACAGCACCGCCCGACTGGTTCATGACATCTCCGGCAAGCCTCCCGCCACCATCGAGTGGGCGTGAGGCCGACGACTACTGGATGCAGCACGCCCTGGCCCTGGCCCAACGCGCCGAGGCGGAGGGGGAGGTGCCCGTGGGTGCGGTCCTCGTTCGTGAGGGCGAGTTGCTGGCCGAGGGCTGGAACCGCCCCATTGGGTCCTGCGATCCCACGGCGCACGCCGAGATCGTCGCCCTGCGTGCGGCCGCGCACAGGGAGGGCAACTACCGGCTGCCCGGCACCACGCTGTACGTGACGCTGGAGCCCTGCCCCATGTGCATGGGTGCCCTGGTCCAGGCCCGGGTCCGGCGGCTGGTGTTCGCGGCCTCCGACCCGCGCGCCGGGGCGGCGGGCAGCGTGTTCGATCTGGCCTGCCATCCCAGGCTCAATCACTGCATCGAGGTCGAGGGCGGGCTGTTGGGGCAGGTGGCGGCCGAGCGCCTGCGCGCCTTCTTCCGCAGGCGCCGGCGGGCGGAATCAGGTGTCTGAGGCGCGCAGGGCCGCCAGCGCCGGGATCTCCCAGAGCCAGCCGGAGGCGTCGAGCCACACCAGGGCCTCCAGGTAGTTGCGGATGCGGCGCACGTAGACGGCTCCTTCGCCGCCCTTGTAACAGCCGCGCTTGAGCTGCTCGCACCCCGGATCGTCGAGTCGGAACAGATAGGGGCGCACCTCCAGCCAGCGGTCGGGCGAGGCCCCTGCGCGCTGGGCGAGGATGCGCGCGTCCTCCAGATGGCCGAAACCCAGATTGTAGGCGGCCAGCATCATCCAGGTGCGGTCCGGTTCCGGGATCCGGCTGGGGATCTTGCGCTTGACCCGTAGCAGGTATGCCGCACCGGCATGCAGGCTCTTGCCGGGATGGACACGATCATCCACCGCCATCTGTTGTGCGGTGTCTTCGGTGAGCATCATCAGCCCCCGCACGCCCGTCGGCGATACGGCCTTGGGGTCCCAGTGCGACTCTTGATAGGCCACGGCGGCCAACAGGTGCCAGTCCAGGCCAGAGCGTTTGGCGCCTTCCCGAAACAGGGGCAGAAACCGCGGCAGTCGTTTCCGCACGCGCTCCATGAACGTGACCGCGGCGCCTGGGTTGAAGTCATAGACGTGGGCGAGATGTGCGTCGATGAGGCGGTCGAGCTCGCCGCTGGCGCGTAGATCCGTGAAGAAGTCCTCGGCCCGTTCGCGCAGCCGGCGCCCGCGGGGGGTGTCGGCGAACCACCAGCGCAGCTGTCCGTTCTCGCCGAAACCCAGCACCGGCCGCAGCCCCGGGAGTACGCGCTGGAGCAGCAGGAGCTCGTGCTGGTCTCCCAGTGCATAGCCGGTGCGGGTACGAACCAGATCCCGTAGCCGAGCCGGTATATCTCGGCCCGCATGGGCGATCTGTGGGGCGAGGCCGGCCGTGTGTGCCAGATCCTCGTGCCAGGTGCCCGCACCGACGCGCACCGAGGCGGATTTCAGGCTGTCGAGCCGATCGGGCCGCCGGTTGCCCGCGCAGTAGACCACACGTGGATGAATTTCGAGAAAGGCCGGGCCGGGGAGGGCCGTGGCCTGCAGATCGGCCTGGGGCAGGGTACCCAGCGCGGCCATGTCCGCCGATTCGCCGAGCCGGGAGAGGGCTTCCCGGGCGTCGTCGGCCGTGCGGATTTTCAGGTCGGCCTGGAGATACGCAGTGAAGCGTTGCACCAAGGCATCTTCCAAGGTCAGTGGAAAGTCCCGGTAGGGGAGATGAGACGCAGGGCTCAGGCGCATGACCACGCGCAGGACCTGGCCCTGTGCACCGACCGGGTTCGGTAGCATCCCCCCCAGTACCATCAGCCACAGGCCCGCCACGGCCAGGCGCGCGGGGCGGCGGCCTCGTGGTGGTCTTTGATGGGCTGGGGTAGGACCCTCGGGGCGCATGTGTGACGTCGTATCGCCTGGGAGGAGAGGCAGGCTAGGGGCAACGCGCCCGCACTGCAAGCGGAGACGTCGGAACGGGAGCTAGGTGCCGGGGGTCCGCGCCAGCACCCGCACGCAGCCGGAGGGTGAACGCGTCACGGCCTCCCGCAGGACGTCGATCACCTTGGGCCTGGGGAAGGTGGCCCGCCAGGCCAGTGCGATGCGGCGTGAGGGGACGGGTGGCCGAAAGCGGCGAATGGTGAGCAGGCGCTGGGAATAGCGCTCCACGCAGGCTGCGGTGCAGGGAAAGACCGACAGTCCCATGCCCGAGGCCACCATGTGGCGGATGGTCTCCAGCGAGCTGCCCTCGATCTCGTACACACGGGTGGAGTCCGGAGTAGGCGTGCAGGCCGGGCAGGCCTCGACGATCTGGTCGCGCAGGCAGTGCCCCTTGCCGAGCAGCAGAATGGTCTCGTTGCGCAGATCGCGGTCGCTCACCCGTTCCTGGTTGGCCAGCGGGTGGCCGCTGGGTACGAGGACGATGAAGGGTTCCTCGTACAACGGCAGGGTGAGTACCCCCGGCTCGTGGAAGGGCAGGGAGATGAAGATCACGTCCAGTGCGCCCTTCTTGAGCTTCTCGGCCAGTGTGGCGGTGAAGTTCTCTTCCACATGCAGGGGCATCTCCGGGGCCAGGTCGCGCAGGTTGGGGATCAGGTCCGGATACAGGTACGGGCCCACCGTGTAGATGGCACCGATGCGCAAGGGGGAGGCCAGCTGGTCCTGGGCCTGGAGCGCAATCTGGCGGATGGAGTCGGCCGCCTCGATGGCGCGCTGTGCGGCCTGCACCACCTGTTCTCCCACCGGTGTCAGCCGCACCTCATGAGGGCTGCGTTCGAACAACAGCACGCCGAGGCGGTCTTCCAGCTTCTTGATGGCCACGCTCATGGTCGGCTGGCTCACGTGGCAGGCCGCGGCGGCCCGCCCGAAATGCCGTTCCCGAGCCAGGGCGACGACGTAGCGCAGATCGTTGAGGTTCACGGCGGTGTACCCCGATAGGTCCCGTCAATGGCGGGAGTTGCCACAAACGATTGGTGCGTGAGCTGCCGAGTACCCATAATTAGAACCGTGACGACAACGCGTTACGAAACACTTAAGACTTAGTCTACATCGAAAGGAGGTGTGACATGAAATCCATCGCAGCCATCGTGGTCGCCGTGGGTGTTGCGGGCTCCGCCGCGGCGGCCGACGTCCATCAGATCCGTGCCCACAAGGACCGGGCGAGCTGGGAGTCGGTCCCCTGGGTGATCCGTCAGGGCCCCGTGGACTACACCGACGAGGCCGTGACGCCGGAGCGCAATCGCGAACAGGCGGAGTTCGCGGTCATGGAGCCCGGCAAGCCCGACTACAGCCTGTTCCTCGATCCACAGGACTGAGGCTGGACTTTGCCTCAGAGCGGTCGAAAGGCCGGGAAGCTTCCCGGCCTTTCCTCCCAAGGCGCTTGTGGTCGAGCCGGGGATTCCAGCATACGCGAGCCGGTGATAGCGCGGGGCTATGACCGCCTTATGCAGAAACAATTGGTCCTCCATGAGGCCTGGGTGTATCAATCAAATGTCGTTCCAATAATCGGTTACATCAGAATCTAGACTACGTCCAATCCTTCTGGGAGGTCGAGAACATGAGGAGATTCCAGCTCTTGGCGGCCGCCGCCATTGCAGCAATAGGGCTGCAGGGGGTTGCGGCTGCTCCGCCTTTGGGTCTGCCCCCGGTGCCCATTCCGCCGGACAACCCGCAGTCGCAGGACAAGATCAAGCTCGGCGATCGCCTGTTCAACGACAAGCGCTTCAGCGCCGATGGCAAGGTGGCTTGCGCCACCTGTCACAAGCGGGAGAAGGGATTCACGGACCAGAAACCGGTCTCGGAGGGTTTCCGCAATCTGCGGGGCACGCGCAACGCACCGACCATCGTCAACGCCGCCTATATGAAGACGCTGTTCTGGGACGGTCGGGAACCCGATCTGGAGGGACAGGCCAAGCAACCGTTCGTGAACCCGGTCGAGGGCGGACTGCCCGACCACGGTCCGATGCTGGAGGTGATCCGCAAGGATCCTGAGTACGTCCAGGCCTTCAAGTCCGTGTTCGGGGTGGAGGCCGGGGACATCACCATCGACCACGTGGCCAAGGCCATCGCAGCCTTCGAGCGCACGGTGATCTCCGGCAACTCACCCTTCGACCGCTGGCGTTACGGGGGCGAGCCCGATGCGCTCGACGAGGCCCAGAAGCGGGGCTTCGAAGTCTTCGTGGGCAAGGGGCGCTGCGTCTCCTGCCACGTGATCGAACAGACCCAGGCGCTGTTTACCGACAACCGGTTCCACAACATCGGTGTGGGGTTCAAGAAGATCAGGGGGCGGGAGTTCCAGGTGGCCCGGGAGTTCCTGCGTGCCAAACGCGCCGGGGCCGACGTGGACAAGACCGTGCTGACCAAACCGGAGGCCTCGGAGCTGGGCCGGTTCGCGGTGACCGAGAACCTGACCCAAGTGGGCGCGTTCAAGACGCCGACCCTGCGCAACGTCGCGGTCACGTTTCCTTACATGCACGACGGGAGCCTGGAGACGCTCGAGGACGTGGTCGATTTCTACAACAACGGCGGCCGGCTGCGTGAAGACGACCCCGTCTCGCCGTTCCTGAGCGGCGGCATCCGGCCTCTGGACCTCAGCGACGAGGAGAAGAAGGACCTGGTGGCGTTTCTCAAGGCCCTGACCAGTCCAGAGTATGCCCAGATCGCCCAAAACCGTTGACAGCCGAGGGAGACCGAACATGAACCGTAGGAATTTCCTGAAGACCGGCCTGGGAGCGGCAGCCGTCGGCGCCCTTCCCATGAGCCTGGTGGAGATCGCGTGGGGCGCGAAGGACGAGGAACGCTTCACCTTCGCCTACATCTCCGATTCCCACATCACCCACGTCCGGGGCAACGAGTTCGTGCGCAACTGGGACCGCGGACTCATCCGCGCCGTTGCCGAGTGCAACCTGTTGGATCCGCGCCCCGACTTCGTCGTCTACGGTGGAGACATCGCCCAGCTCGGCAAGCCCGAGGAGATCGACCACGGGCTGGAGATCCTGAGCGGGCTGCGTGACAAGGTCTATTACGTGATGGGCGAGCACGACTACTACGTGGACCTGGGCGACTACTGGCGTAAACGGCTGGGGCCGGACTGGTACGCCTTCGACCACAAGGGCGTCCATTTCATCGTGCTCAACAGCATCCTCACCTATTCCGAGTGGACGCACAAGAAATGGGAGAGCGGCATGGCGCGCATGAAAGAGATGGCGCGCCTGGACAATCCCAATGGCTCCCCGTTCATGGTGGGTGAGGAACAGCGCAAGTGGCTTGCGCAGGATTTGGCCAAGGTCGATCGCGACACGCCCATCGTCGTTTGTTCACACTCGCCCCTGCAGAAGATCTACAAGGGCTGGAACTTCTGGACCGAGGATGCCGAGGAGATCCACAAGCTGTTGGCGCCCTTCAAGAAGGTGACGGTCATCTACGGACACGTGCACCAGATCCAGTACAACCAGATCGGCAACATCAGCTTCTATGCGGTGATGGCCACGGCGTGGCCTTGGCCCTATCCGAATACCTATGCGCTGGCCGAGAGCCATTTGCCCAAGCTCACGGTGCCCATGAACCGGGCCGATCCGTTCTTCGAGCGCGACGCCACGGGCTGGCAGCTCATTGACGTACACAGTGGTCGAGTGGACACCCACTACTTCCTGCCCGACAACACCAACCGCTCCGTAGTGTTCGACGAAAAGCGGGGCCATCCCGTGGATACGCGCTATCAGGCGGTGGCCGCACGGATTCCGCCGCAGCAGCACTATTGACGAAGGAGGGCGCACGATGAATGTTTCGAGATCGACGGGGTGGATGGCAGCAACCGCCGCCGCCTTATGGCTGGGCCTTGGTCAGGCCGACGAGTTCACGCAGGAGGACTTGCAACGCTGGAATCAGGAGTTCATGGAGGTGGTGAAGGAAGGGGATCGCCTATTCCACGGCGGGTTTCCCTCCAAGAACACGGTTTCCTGTGATCAATGCCATCCCAATGCCACCAACACCCACCCTGAGACCTATCCCAAGTTCCAAAAACAGCTCGGCGAAGTGGTGCCGATGTGGCGAATGATCAACTGGTGTATCGAGAATCCGCTGGAGAGCGAACCGCTGCCTGCCGACGATCCGCGCATGACTGCTTTGCAGGCCTATATCCACTGGGAGCGACGCGGCGCGAAGCTGGAACCCGGGAAACATTGAGCCTGCGACACCCCCGGAGGTCCCCGGCCGGGGACCTCCGGGGGTGGTGGTTTCAGTTCAGGATCTTGCGAAAGGTGAAGGCGCCGCGAATGTCGCCTGGTTTGAAACCCCGGGCCTGGTCGCCCGGATAGAGGGCATCGAGCTTGGCCGCCACCTCGGGCTTTAGCTGTTCCCCATGGCACTCCAGGCAGATCCCACCGGTAGGGATAGCCTTCATGTAACGGAAGACACGCTGGCCGTCCTGTTCGACGATCTCGTAGTGCTCCAGCGTCTTCACGTCCGCTCCCGCGGCTTTCTCCTTCTCGAAGCGCTCAAGCACTTTCCGCTCCCAGGTGTCGGGCGCGTTGTTCGGGTTGCGATATCGGAGGGCCGTCCGCCCAAGCTCCCAGCCCATTTCCTTGGACAGGTTCGCGGCGATCTCGGGCGCTTTCTCTTTGCAGACGGAAACGGCTCGGGCCGGTCCCCCCGCCTTCATCGCCTTCTTCAGTTCGCCTTTCAGGGCGGACATGAACGGCTTGACCTTGGCGCGTGCCTCGGCCGCTAGCTGTTCAGGGTCTGACGCTGCCAGGGCCAGGGTGGAGGCCAGGGCAGAGATCAGGAAGAGGGTCTTTCTTGGCATGTTCTGGTCTCCTCGACGGTGACGGCGCCTTTCGAGCGACGACCAATTTTATGCCATCGCCCTTCCGCAAGGATATCCGTCCAAGCGCGCCGGTGGCCTCAGTCCGGACCGGCCGTCTCCCGCCGGGCCCGTTCCAGCAGCGCACGGGCCACCTCTAGCCCTCGGCGGCGCTCCACGATGAGCCGCCAACGCCGCCCGCCCGCCTGACGCCAAAGGATGGTGGAGCGCAGGCCGGCCAGTAACGCGGCGCGGATACGTGCCGCCTGATCGGCATCCTGCAGGATGGCGGGCTCGCCGCGCACCAGGATCCGGGGCCCCAGGCTGCTCACCGCGGTGCGGTAGATCTCGGCCAGGCGGTGCACGATGTTGATGTGGGTGGGCTCGTAGTGAGCCAGTAGGGCCTGGGTCTGCTCGATCCCTGAGCGAATGGCGGTCTGATTCTGCGGGACGCGGCCCAGCTTGCGTTCCAGGTGAATCAGGGAGATGACATAGCGCGTGGTCTCACGGACGCGGTGCTCCGCAGGCTTGGTGAGCGCCTCGATCAAGGCCTCCAAGCCGAGGCGCAGGCCTGCCAGGCCCCCGAAGACCGCCTCCGCACTCTCGGCCTGCAGCGCGAACAGGCTTCCCAGGGAGGCGGCGAAGGATGCCGGCTCGTAACGCCCCTCCCAGGCGATGCTCCACACCAGTGAGCTCGCCTGATAGGCGCCCCCCAGGCCGATCACCCGGTTCTGCAGCGTGTGTTCCATCGGTGGCCTAGTCCGTCGCGATGACGCCTCCGCCGAGGCAGTCGTGGCCATTGTAGAGCACGACGTATTGGCCCGGGGCCACGGCCCGTTGCGGGCGGTCGAACCGCAGTCGGATCTCGGCCTGGTTCAGCACTTCCACCTCGCAGTCCTGCAGCGGCTGGCGGTGGCGGATGCGGGCCAGGGCGCGGAAGCGCGTCGCTGGGGGTATTCCGGCGATCCAGCGGCAATCGGTGGCCTGTAGCCGGTCCCGGAACAGTGCCGGGTGGTCGTGACCCTGTACGACCACGAGCCGGTTTCGTGCGCAGTCCTTGGCCGCGACATACCACGGCGCCTGTTCGCCCCCGCGCCGGCCTCCCAGGCCGAGTCCCTTGCGCTGGCCCACCGTGTGGAACACGAGCCCGCGA
>JALVEU010000196.1 GCA_027030565.1 Gammaproteobacteria bacterium
CAACGGCGCGAGCTCCATGGAACCGTACAGTTTAACGATTTCCACCTGCTGGCCCAAAGTGGCATAGTAGCGTCGCGTGCTCTGGACATACTTGGTGGCCACGCGCAACCGGCGATGTGTCTGTGCTGGGCGTTGGGGACCCGCCACCATGAGCCGGCACCGCGCGATGCCCAGATCCAGGGGCTCGTAGAGCCCCTCTCCGCCGTGCTCCATGAGCACGTCCTTGCCCGTGACACCCAGCTCGGCCGCGCCATACTGGACATAGGTGGGCACGTCGGCCGCCCGGATGATCACCAGTTTCACATCCGGCCGGCTGGTATCGAGGATCAGCTTGCGACTGGCCTCCGGGTCGTCCACCGGCACCACGCCGGCGCGCGCCAACAGGGGCATGCACTCCTTGAAAATACGCCCCTTGGATACGGCGATCCGTAGCATGCTCCCTCCGTGCCGCTTCAAGCCGGGACGCGCCGGATGTCGGCGCCCAGCTGCGACAGTTTCTCCTCGATGCAGTCGTAGCCCCGGTCGATGTGGTAGATGCGGTCCACCACTGTCTCGCCTTCCGCCACCAGTCCGGCCAGGATCAGGCTCGCCGAGGCACGCAGGTCCGTGGCCATGACCGGCGCCGCGTAGAGCCGTTCCACGCCGCGAACGAAAGCGGTGTTCCCGGAGACGCGGATGTCGGCCCCCATCCGCCGGATCTCCTGCACGTGCATGAAGCGGTTTTCGAAGACGGTCTCGGTGATGGTGGCGCTGCCCTCGGCCACGGCGTCGAGGGCGGTGAACTGGGCCTGCATGTCGGTCGGAAACGCCGGGTACGGCGCCGTGCGCACGTCCACGGCGCGAGGGCGGCGCCCTTGCATGTCGAGCTCGATCCAGTCCGTTCCCACCGAGAGCCGAGCTCCGGCGGCTTCGAGCTTGACGAGCACTGCATCCAGCGTGTCCGGCCGCGTGTCCTTGAGCCGCACCCGCCCGCCCGTGATCGCCCCGGCGACGAGGTAGGTCCCGGTCTCGATGCGGTCGGGCAGCACGCGATGGGCACAGCCCTGGAGCCGCTCCACGCCGTGGACCGTGATGCAATCGGTGCCAGCGCCCTCGATGTGCGCCCCCATGGCGGTGAGGAAGGCCGCCAGATCTGCGACTTCCGGCTCGCGCGCGGCGTTCTCGATGACCGTGGTCCCGGAAGCCAGGGTGGCTGCCATCATGAGGTTTTCCGTTCCGGTGACCGTGACATTCTCCAACACCAGGCGTGCGCCCCTCAGGCGCCGGGCCCGGGCCCGGATGTAACCGCCCTCCACGCGCACATCGGCACCCATGGCCTCCAGACCGCGTACGTGCAGGTCCACCGGCCGCGAACCGATGGCGCAACCGCCCGGCAGGGAAACGTTGGCCTCGCCGTACCGAGCCAGGATCGGCCCCAGCACCAGGATCGAGGCCCGCATGGTCTTGACCAGCTCGTAGGGTGCGGTGAGATCCTGGATGGTGGACGGATCGACCTCGATGTTCATCTGATCGTCCACTGTGAGCGAGACGCCCATCCGGCCCAGGAGCTCCATGGTGGTCGTCACGTCTTTGAGATGCGGCACGTTACCCACGCTGCTGGGCGAATCGCCCAGCAGCGTGGCGGCCAGAATGGGCAGCACCGCATTCTTGGCGCCGGAGATGCGGATCTCACCCTCCAGCGCTCGGCCACCCCTGATCAGCAGCTTCTCCATGTACGAGCCCGCCCGGACCGTATCCGGTCTCCACTCTCCACCCGGGTGAACATGAGGATCCGGCCTGTACCGGACTCCGTCCTGGAGCCCCCGCGGCCGGTGCCAGCGCCAGCGTACGGACGCGCGCTGGCGAGGGCCTAGCTTATCACGGCGGCGCCGGGACCCTGCCGTGTGGAGGGTTTCTCACCGCCCAAGCCCAGGAGCCGGCACAGCCCAGCGGCACGGGCCAGCGCCACGAGGGCACGCGGGGTGCGGGCGAAGCGGATGCGCACGCCGCGCTGATGCGCCCAGCGCACCCAGGCCACCAGCAGGGCCAGCCCTGCACTGTCCACACGCCCCACGGACCCCAGATCGACCGTGAGGCCCTCGCCGGCGATCGCGGCGAACGCGGGTGCCGCTTCACGCCACAGGAGGGGCACCGTCTCGAACGTGAGGTCCCCGTCCACACGAAACCGGCTCTTGCCCTCGCGCACCAGTGACATGGAACCATTTGCCTCCTGCCGTTCGCCTCGGGGGCAGATCGCAGCTGTATCGTCCGCGCTCCCGAAACAGCAACCCCGCCCACGGGACTAGCCGGGAGCCTGGCTCGCGGATCCTTCGGCTTCCAGCTCGCGGATCACCGCCTCCAGACCCTTCTGGGCCACCTTCTGTCCGATATCGTCGCGAAACAGCAGCACCAGGCTGGTCCCGTCCACCACCACGTCGTAGACCAGCCAGCGCCCGTTCTTGCGGTGGAAGTAGTAGTCCACGTGCATGGGTTGTTGACCGCGCACCTCGATCAGGGTCCGAACCATCTTGCGGTTTGGGCTCGGCAGTGGGCGGCTCTGGAGCAGGCGGACCTTGGTATCGGCGTAGTCCACCAGGTAGCCGCCGTAGGTGCGCACCACCCGCCGTTTGAAGGCCGCCATGAATCGATGCCGCTGCTCGGGTGTGGCGGTGCGCCAGTAGTGTTTGAGCACCAGCTTGGAGAACGTCTCCAGGTCCACCACCGGCACCACGATGGACTGGATGAGGGCATAGAGGCGCTCCGGGTGCTGGCGCAGCTCCGCCTCATGGCCGCGAATGGCGCCGAAGACCTCGTTGGTCACCCGGACTACGATGTCCTCAGGTTGTTCCGGCGACGCCGGAACTCCGAGCGGCAACAAGCAGCAGAGCAGGAGCAGGATGCGGGTCATTTCTTGGACGTCAGCTCGACCAGGAAACGGCCGATGAGCTGTTCCAGGATCATGGCCGATTGGGTGTACTGGATGACGCTGCCATCCTTCAGCGTCTCCTCTTCCGCACCAGGGTCCAAGGCGATGTACTGCTCGCCGAGCAGCCCCGCCGTATAGATGCTGGCGCTCGTGTCCACGGGAAAGAAATCGTACTGGGTGCCCAGCGCCAACACGACCCGAGCGCGAAACGTGCTCCGATCGTAACCGATTTCGGCCACCCGGCCCACCCGGACCCCCGAAGCGGTGACCGGTGCCCGCACCTTCAGGCCGCCGATGTTGTCGAAATAGGCGGTCACCCGATAGGTGCCGTGCTCCTGGATCTGGGAGAGGTTGCTCACCTGCATGGCCAGCAGGAACAGCGCCCCGAGTCCCAGCGCCACGAACATCCCCACGAGAATCTCGATCTTGCGGTCTACCATGGCTCGTCCCGCTTGGTTCCGTACGCCTGCCTCTCGCCCGCCACGACGACCCGGGCGCCTCAGAAATTTCCGAACATCAGGGCGGTGAGGATAAAGTCCAGACCCAACACCGCCAGCGCCGTGTTGACCACGGTGCGCGTGGTGGCACGGCCCACGCCCTCGGAGGTCGGTACGGCATCGTACCCTTCGAACACCGCGATCCACGAGGCCACGAAGCCGAACACCACGCTCTTGATCACGCCGTTGAGCACGTCGTCCCGGAAATCCACCTGGGCCTGGATCTGCGACCAGAATGCGCCGGCGTCCACGCCCAGCAGACCGGACCCCACGAAGAATCCTCCCCAGACCCCCACCACGCTGAACAGGGCGGCCAGCAGCGGCATGGAAATGAATCCGGCCAGAAAACGGGGCGCCACCACCCGTTCGATGGGGTCCACCGCCATCATTTCGAGGCCCGCCAGCTGCTCGGTGCTCTTCATGAGGCCGATCTCCGCCGCCAGCGCGGAGCCCGCCCGGCCGGCGAACAGCAGGGCGGTCACCACCGGCCCCAGCTCGCGCACCAGCGACAGGGCCACCACCACCCCGAGCGATTCCTCGGCACCGAAGCGTACCAGGGTCACGTAGCCCTGAAGGCCGAGCACGAAGCCCACGAAGCCGCCGCTCACGACGATGATGAGCAGGGAGAGCACGCCCACGGAAAACAGCTCCCGCACCACCAGCCCCGGGCGCGGGAGGAGGCGCGGCAGGCTGGCCAGCGTGCGCACGAGGAACAGGTGCCCGCGGCCCAGACGCGCCACGCGCGCAAGGCTCCAGTGGCCGAGCGCCTGCAGCAGCCCGATCACGGGGCGGCACCCTCCAGGAGCTCCTGGTAATAGTCCCGCGCGGGGTAGTGGAAGGGAACCGGCCCGTCCGGCAGGCCGTTGACGAACTGCCGCACCCAGGGGGAGTCGGTCTGGCGCAACTCTGCCGGAGTACCGGAGGCGATGACGCCGCCATCGGCGATCACGTACAGATAGTCGGCGATGGAGAAGGTCTCGGCCACGTCGTGGGAGACCACGATACTGGTCAGGCCCAGGGCCTGGTTCAGCTCGCGAATGAGCTTGACGATCACTGCCTTGGTGATGGGGTCCAGCCCCGTGAACGGCTCGTCGTACATGACCATCACCGGATCGAGGACGATGGCTCGTGCCAGCGCCACACGGCGTGCCATGCCGCCGGAGAGCTCGGCGGGCATCAGGGCGCGTGCGCCCCGCAGCCCCACCATCTCCAGTTTGATGAGCACCACGTCGCGGATGAGCGGCTCGGGCAGGCGCGTGTGTTCACGCAGGGGAAAGGCCACGTTCTCGTAGACGGACAGGTCCGTGAGCAGGGCCCCGCTCTGGAACAACATGCCCATACGCCGACGCAGGGCGTACAGCTCGGCGCGCGACAGGCGATGGACGTCGTGCCCCTCCACCTGCACCGTTCCCCGGCTGGGACGCAACCGTCCTCCGATCAGGTTGAGCAACGTGGTCTTGCCGGTACCGCTGGGGCCCAGGATCCCGGTCACCCGTCCCGCCGGAACGTCCAGGTCCAGTCCCTGGAACACCGGGCGCCCGGCACGCGCGAAGTGGACGTCCCGAATCTGGACCTGCGCTATTGACTTGGCGTTCGCTGCGGTCCGAGCATTCAAGACCGGATCACCCCTGGTGAGGTCAAACAAACAGCAAGTGTCATTGCCCGTCCGCGAGCATGTCAAGCGACGATCTGACCCTCTGGATGACGCCGCAGTTCGAGTGCGGCTATTTCGCCGAACGGATCTCGGTGAATCTGCTGGTGGATCCCGCTGCCCCACTGGACCCAGTCCGCTATGGCACGCTGCTGGACCTGGGATTCCGGCGCAGTGGGGCGCAGGTCTACCGGCCCCACTGCCCCGGCTGCCAGGATTGCGTGGCCACACGCATTCCGGTGGATCGCTTCCTGCCCAGCCGCGCCCAGCGCCGCTGTGAGCGGCGCAACGCGGACCTCGACGTGGTCTTGCAGGGCCCCGGATTCCGTGAGGAACACTTCGACCTATACTTGCGCTACCAGGCCAGCCGGCACCCGGACAGCCCCATGGCCGAACCCGACCCGCAGGGTTATACCAGCTTCCTGTTTGCCCCCTGGGCGGAGACCTGGATGGTGGAACTGCGCGATGGTGGCCAACTGCTGGCCGTGGCCGTATGCGACCGCGTGCCTGCCGGTCTCTCGGCCCTGTACACGTTCTTCGATCCCGCCGAGTCCGCACGCGGCCTTGGTACGTACGCACTGCTTTGGCAGATCGCGCAGGTCCGGCGTCTGGGCGGCCGCTACGTGTATCCAGGCTACTGGATCGCCCGACATCCCAAGATGGCTTACAAACGCCGCTTCCGCCCCCTGGAAATCTTCCAGGGCGGGCGCTGGCGCCTCCTCCGAGCCGAGGAGGGCTGATTTGCCGTCGCAGGACGCCCCACGGGTCCATCCGCTGCCTGCTTGACGCAGGTCAACGCACACCGGAACGGATTCGAACAAACTATTGACAACGAAACAGCCTAGATCGAGGTGACCATGGATTTGTGGATGGACTTGCTTTTCGGCAATGCGATCGGGCTCCTGAGCGTCGTGACGGTGGTCGGTGCGATCCTCATCATCGCGTATATTGCAGTGATGCTCGCACGCAAATCCAGGCCGAAACATCCATGACCTGACTGTACCTGCTCCTCCTCTCCCCGGCATCCGCGCCCCACTGGGGCACGAACAACCGGGTAAGACTGCGGCGAACCCCGGACTTGGTGGCTCGCCGTTTTTTTGCCCCAACACCACCCAGGCGGCCACGATACAATCCAGCGGTCGGTAATCGATGAGGAAGCAAGACAGACCGATGAAGGATCCAGTGGTGGTGGTCGGCATCGGAGAGATGGGTGGGGTATTCGCACGCGGCTTTCTGCGTGCGGGCCGTCCGGTGTTCCCCGTGACCCGCGGCACTGCCCCGGAGGCGGTGGCTGCAGCAGTGCCCAAACCCGCCTTGGCACTGGTGGCCGTGGCCGAGCGAGACATCCATCCCGTGCTCGGAGATCTACCCTCCACCTGGCGGGACCGTGTAGGTCTGCTGCAAAACGAGCTCCTGCCACGGGACTGGAAGCGGCACGGCCTCGAGCAGCCCACGGTCATCGCCGTTTGGTTCGAGAAAAAGAAGGGACAGGACGTGAAGGTCATCCTGCCCTCACCGGTCCATGGACCCCGAACACCCCTCATCGCCGAGGCGCTGGAGCAGCTCGAGATCCCAGTCCGGGTGCTGGAAAGCGAGCAGGCACTCGAATTCGAGCTGGTGCGCAAGAACCTCTACATCCTGACGACCAACATCGCCGGGCTCGAGGCGGGTGGCACGGTGGGGTCGCTGTGGTCCAGGCACCGGGAGCTGGCCGAAGCGGTGGCCGAGGACGTCCTCTCGATCCAAGAGGTCCTGGTCGGCCATGCGCTGCCGCGCGAAGCCCTGATCGACGCCATGGTGACCGCCTTCGAAGCCGATCCGGATCACGGGTGTCTGGGCCGCAGCGCCCCACAACGGCTGCAGCGTGCACTGCAGCTCGCCGACGATGCAGGACTCGAGGTGCCCACGCTGCGCCGTATCGCCAGCCGGCACCTCCGCGCAGGCGCCGACTAACCAGGGCCTGCAGAACCCGGCCCTGACACTTCAGGCGGGTGCGGGGAGGGTCCCGGGCGCCTCCCCCAGGAGCATCGCCAGCCATGTCCAGTCGAACCAGGGACCCGGATCCGTCTTGCGCCCGGGGGCGATGTGCTCATGGCCCGTGACACGGGCCGGCGACAGATCCGGGTAGGCCTCGCAGAGGGCACGGATGCACGCGGCCAACGCCTCGTACTGGGCGGGCGCGAAAGGCAGCACGTCGGTACCCTCCAGCTCGATACCGACCGAGAAGTCGTTGCAGCGCTCGCGCCCGCGGAATCTGGAGACGCCTGCATGCCAGGCCCGCCGGTGAAAAGGCACGAACTGGACCATGCCGCCATCCCTGCGGATGAACAGATGCGCCGAAACCCGGAGCCTCGCCAGCGACGCGAAGTCCGGATGGGCGGTGCCATCGAGCCGCCCGAGGAACAGCGCCTCCACTTCGGGCCCACCGAAGCGGCCGGGCGGCAGGCTGATGGAATGCACCACCAGGAGCTCGGGAGATTGACCGGCAGGTCGGTCGTCGCAATGGGGTGAAGGCAGGAAGGGCACCCCCATCAGTCTGCCGGTGTCCGGATCCACCACCATGTCGAGCCGTCCCTTTCCCATCGCCTGCAGGTACAATTGCGCGCCTCGCCCCTCTGCCCGATACGCCTGATGGTCGCACTCGCCCACCTCAACCCGCAACAGGCTGCCGCGGTGCGCCACTTGGGTACACCGCTACTGGTGCTCGCCGGCGCCGGCAGCGGCAAGACCCGTGTCATCACCCACAAGATCGCCTGGCTCATCGAGGACTGCGGGATACCGGCCGAACGGGTCTTGGCCGTCACCTTCACCAACAAGGCCGCCCGTGAGATGCGTGAGCGGGCTCTGGCCCTGTGTCCGGGGCGTGCCGCCAGGGGGCTTACGGTCTGCACGTTCCACGCCCTGGGGCTGCAGATCCTGCGGCGCGAGTTGCGCGCCGCAGGACTGCGTCCCGGTTTCAGCGTAGTCGACGGTCAGGACAGCCTGCACTTGATCCGCGAGCTCGCCCAGGCCGGGGAAGAACTCGATGCCGAGGCGGCACGCGCGATCATTTCTGCCTGGAAGGACGCCGGCATCGCCCCGGAGCAGGCCCTGCGCCAGGCAACCGATGATCGGGAGATGCACTTCGCCCGGATCTATGATCGCTACGAGCGCCAGCTGCGCGCCTACAACGCAGTCGACTTCGACGACCTCATCGCACTGCCGGTGCGCGTGTTGCACGGAGACCGGCGTGCCCGGGAACACTGGCAGGCCCGCACCGGCCATCTGCTGATCGACGAATACCAGGATACCAGCGCCGCCCAGTACGCGCTGATGCGCCTGCTGGTGGGGAGCCACCACGGGCTGACCGCAGTGGGCGACGACGATCAGTCGGTGTACGCCTGGCGCGGGGCGCGACCGGAAAACCTGCAACGGCTCAAAGAGGATTTTCCGCAGCTCCAAGTGATCAAGCTCGAGCAGAACTATCGATCCACCGGGCATATCCTCGCGGCCGCCAACGGACTGATCGCCCGCAACCCGCACCTGTTCGAGAAGCGGCTCTGGAGCAGTCTGGGCCCCGGTGACCCGATCCGGGTCCTACCCTGCAACAACCCCGAGCACGAGGCCGAACGCATCGTCTCGGACATGCTACGCCTGCGGCTGCGCCATGCCGACTCCTGGAGCCACTATGCAGTGCTCTATCGCAGCAACCACCAGTCGCGCCCCTTGGAACAGGCCCTGCGTGAGCACGGCATCCCCTACCGGGTCTCGGGTGGCACCTCCTTCTTCGCCTACGCGGAGATCAAAGACCTGTTGGCCTACCTGCGCCTGCTCAGCAATCCGGAGGACGATCCCGCATTCCTGCGGGTGGTCAATGTGCCACGCCGCCACATCGGCCCCGGAACCGTGGAACGGCTCGCCACCTACGCCGCCGAGCGGCGGGTGCCGCTGCTCCAGGCCTGCGGCGAACTGGGACTGGCCTCGCACCTGCCGGCCGCCGGATACCGGCGCCTGACCCACTTCGCGCAATGGCTGATCGAGGCGCAGCGCCTGGCTCACACCGAAGGCCCGTTGGCGATCTTCGACCATCTCCTGCGCAGCCTGGACTACGAGGCGTGGTTGCGCGAGACGAGCAGCGGCCCCGCACAGGCGGAACGGCGTATCGCTCGAGTCGGGGAGCTGCGTGCCTGGATCGCCCGGATGGCCGATCCCGATACCGGCGACGGCAAGGACCTCGACGCCATTACGGGCCACCTGGCCCTGGTGGACCTGATGGAGCGCCAAGGGGAAGAGCGGGCCGCAGACTCCGTTCAACTCATGACCCTGCACGCGGCCAAGGGGCTGGAATTCCCGCACGTATGGATCGCTGGCCTGGAGGAGGCCATCCTGCCCCACCACGCCAACCTGGAAGGGGCCGGCCTGGAGGAGGAACGACGGCTCGCCTACGTGGGACTCACCCGCGCCCAGCGCCATCTGACGCTGACCTACTGCGCTCAGCGCAACAAATCCGGTGAGACGGTGGACTGTGAGCCCAGCCGTTTCCTCCGTGAGCTGCCACCGGACACCGTCGACTGGGTCGAACCCAGCTCGCCCGCCGCGCAAGCCCAGGCCCGTGAGACCGGGCGCGCGCATCTGGACAACCTGCGCAGTCTACTGCAGACCTGATGGGGCGTCTCAGAAGCTGAACAGCCGCAAAGGCCTGGGCGGCGCCACACCATAGCCCTGCACGTAGTCCACCGCCAGACGGTCCAGCTCCCGGATGATGGCCTCGTTCTCCGCATACTCGGCAATGGTGCGCAGGCCCATGGCCTGCCCCACCTCGTTGATGGCCGAGACCATGGTGCAATCCACCGGATCGTCCAGCATGCCGCGTACGAAACGGCCGTCGATCTTCAGATAGTCCACCGGCAGCGACTTGAGATAGGCGAACGAGCTCAGGCCACTGCCGAAATCGTCGAGTGCGAACTGGCACCCGAGCTGCTTGAGCCGCTGCATGAACTCGGTGGCTTCGCCGAGATTGGCGATGGCCGCGTTCTCGGTGATCTCGAAGCAGATCATCCAGGGCGGCACCCGCCACACCCGCATTCGCTCCTGGACGAACTCCAGGAAGGTATGGTCACCGAGCGTCGCCCCCGACAGGTTGATGGCTACGTGCAGCCGATGCCCAGTGGCGTTGTGGGCGTACCATTCCAGGACGTGCTCGACCACCCAGCGATCGATGCCGCCCACCAGGTTGTAGCGTTCGGCCGCCGGCAGGATGACCCCCGGGCTCACCTGCTCGCCGTGCTCATCGAGCAGCCGAATCAGCACCTCGATGTGCCGATCCTCGTCGGGGGCGTGGCGCAACGGACGGATCTCCTGATAGTACAGGGCGAACCGATCTTCCTTCAGGGCCCGGCTGATCTGCGAAACCCAGCGCATCTCACCGCG
>JALVEU010000197.1 GCA_027030565.1 Gammaproteobacteria bacterium
GCAGACCGCCGTGTACCGCGGCGAGGTCGAGGCCGTGCGCGGATCCCAGCATCTGACCGGTGACGAACTCACCGTGGAGCTGCGTGACGGCGTGGTGTGGCACCTCGTCGCCGTGGGCCACCCGGCTACGTTCCGCATGCTGCACGACGACGGCGAAGAGCTGCGTGCGCAGGCCGCACGCCTGGACTATCAGGCGGCGCGACAGCGGCTGATCCTGACCGGTGACGCCCGCGTGACCAAGGGCGAGAAGACCATCGAGGCGCAGCGCATCGTCTACCACGTGGACACCGGCGCTGCCGAGGCCGAGGCCCCGGCGGGTGAACGCGTGCGCACCATCCTCGTGCCCAAGGTCCAGGAGCAGGCGACGCCGTGAACGCGGCCTGCACTGCGCTCTGCGCACACGACCTGCACAAGCGCTACCGGCATCGAGCGGTGGTGAGCGGCGTGTCCCTGCACGTGGAGCCCGGGGAAGTCGTGGGACTGCTGGGTCCCAACGGGGCCGGCAAGACCACCTGCTTCTACATGATCGTGGGGCTGGTGCGCCCGGACGGCGGTCGGATCACCGTGGACGGGCGCGACGTGAGCCTGCTCCCCATGCACGTCCGCGCCCGGTTGGGCATCGGCTATCTGCCCCAGGAGGCCTCGGTGTTTCGGGGCCTCAGCGTCCGCGACAACATCCTTGCCGCCCTGGAGACCCGCCGGGGACTCGACGCCCGCCGACGCCGCCGACGGCTGGAGGCATTGCTCGACGAACTGCAGATCGCCCACGTGGCCGACACGCGTGGGGCCAGCCTTTCCGGGGGCGAGCGCCGTCGGGTGGAGATCGCCCGTGCGCTGGCCCTGGACCCCCATTACATGCTCCTGGACGAGCCATTCGCCGGGGTGGATCCCATCTCGGTGCTCGACATCCAGCGCATCGTCGCCCACCTGCGCGCGCGCGGCATCGGCGTGCTCATCACCGACCACAACGTGCGCGAGACCCTGGGCATCTGCGACCGCGCCTACATCCTGAGTGACGGCGGGCTCATCGCCGAGGGCCCCCCGGAAGAGATCCTGCACCACCGCAGGGTGCGCGAGGTCTATCTCGGCGAGCATTTCCAGCTTTGATGCCGCGCAAAGGCACGCCACGCGGCATGTGCTACAAGTTCAGGCCAAGGGGGCGGGCCGCGCAGCTGTCCCGAGTTCCGGATCGGCGGTCGCACCGCACCGGTCCAGTCTACGCAATTCCCCTATAATGGGATGGGAGAGTCGGGGAGCGGCTCGCCGCTGGGCCGCGATCCGCGCCCCCACAGAGCAGGGTTCGATCACGCCAGGCAGACAAGGAACTGGATTGCTCAAGCGCAGGCGTACCCGGACATGATGAAGCCTTCCCTGCATCTTCGCGTCGGTCAGCAGTTGACCATGACCCCGCAGTTGCAGCAGGCGATCCGTTTGTTGCAGCTGCCGGCCATCGAACTGCAGGCGGAGATCCAGCAGGCGTTCGAAGAGAATCCCATGCTCGAACAGGTGGAGGAGCGCCCGGACGAGGAGCCCGGCGCCGAGAGCCCGGCCGAGGCTCCGGTGGAGACCAGCTGGGACGACCTTCACCCCTATTCCGGAGGCACGGGGGGTGCGGCGGGCACGGACGTCGACTACGACCCCCTGGACAACCGCAGCAGCGGCGAGGAGAGCCTGCGCGAACACCTCCTGTGGCAGATCCAGTTCACCGGCCTGGGTCCCCGTGACCGGGTCATCGCCACCGCCATCGTCGACGCCATCGACGAGGACGGCTACCTGCGTACCGAGCCCCGAGAGATCTGCGCCGAGCTCGCCGCGGACCTGCCAGAGGTGCACCACGACGAGGTCCTCGCCGTACTGCATCTGATCCAGCAGCTCGACCCGGTCGGCTGTGGGGCGCGCGATCTGGCCGAGACGGTGCGCATCCAGCTCGCCCAGCTCCCCGAGGAGACGCCAGGCCTGGAGACCGCGCTGCACATCGCCCGGCATCACCTGGACCTGCTGGGCCGTAAAGGCCCGGACGCCGTGGCCCGGGCCATGCATCTGGACCGCCAGGCGATCGATCCGGCCCTGCGCCTCATCCGGCGCATGGACCCCAAGCCAGGGGCCCGCATCGGCCAGTGGCAGGCCGAATACGCCGTCCCCGACGTCCTGGTGCGCAAGGTCGACGGCAGCTGGCGGGTGGAACTCAATCCGGAAGTCACGCCTCGACTGCGCATCCACCCGTACTATGCCGGTCTGGTGCGGCGCGCCGACAAGAGCCAGGAGAACCAGTACCTGCGCAACCAGCTACAGGAGGCGCGCTGGTTCCTGCGCAGCCTCCAGAGCCGGGGCGAGACCCTGCTGCGCGTGGCCACGGCCATCGTCAGCCGCCAGCGCCCGTTCCTGGAATACGGGGAGCAGGCCATGCGGCCGCTGGTGCTGCGTGAGATCGCCGAGGAGCTCGGTTTGCATGAGTCCACCGTCTCGCGGGTGACCACGCGCAAGTACATGCACACGCCACGCGGCGTGTTCGAATTCAAGTATTTCTTCTCAAGCCACGTGCACACGGCGGACGGGGGCACGTGTTCGGCCACCGCCATTCGCGCGCTGATCCGCAAGCTCATCGCGGAGGAACCCCCCGGAAAGCCCCTCAGCGACAGCCGGATCGCGGCCATCCTCTCCGAGAGGGGTATCGAAGTGGCCCGCCGAACCGTGGCCAAATACCGGGAGTCCATGCAGATTCCCTCCTCCACGGAGCGAAGGAAGTCGGCCTGAGGCGCAAACGCGTCCGACCGTGGATTCAACTCACAGAAGGAGTCGCACCATGCACATCGACCTGACTGGCCATCACATCGAGTTGACGCCGGCCCTGCGCGACTATGTGAACGAGAAATTCGACCGCTTGGAGCGGCATTTCACGCACGTCATCGACGTTCACGTGGTGCTCTCGGTGGAGAAGGTCCGGCACAAGGCCGAGGCGTCCATGATGGTCAGCGGCAACCGCCTGTTCGCCGATCACATCGAAGACAACATGTATGCGGCGATCGATGGGCTGGTCGACAAGCTGGACCGACAGATCATCAAGCACAAGGAGAAGCGCAAGGACCACCATCGTGCCGAAGGCTCGCACCGAAACGCCGTGTTCGGCGGGGAGTAACGGCGAAGACACACACCGCCGAGGCGGCGGGCCAGGGAATCGGTTGGGGACAACGCGCCATGCGTCACTCATTGCACCGACGTCGGTGGATTAGAATTGCAGGACCGCGGCAACGACCGCAGGCAGGGACAGGGCCGCGTGCGCCCGAGCCGCGCGAGGCGCAACGCACACGGACTGCAGGCACGACCATGAACATCTCCCAGCTGTTGGCGCCGGAACGGATTCGGCTTCAGCCCTCGGTCAGCAGCAAGAAACGCGCCCTGGAAATCGTCGGGGAGCTGCTAGCCACCGCGCTGCCGGAGGTCTCGGAAGCTCGCATCTTCGATGCCCTGAACCAACGCGAACGACTGGGGAGCACCGGGCTCGGACAGGGCGTGGCCCTGCCCCACGGGCGGCTGGAGGGGGTGGACCGCCCCGTGGGGGCCCTCCTGGTCCTGGAAAATCCGGTGGAGTACGAGGCCATCGACCACCGGCCCGTGGACCTGATCTTTGCGCTGTTGGTGCCCGCCGAGGCCACCGACGAGCACCTGCAGATCCTTTCCACACTGGCCGAGCGGTTCTCCGATCCCGGCTGGGTGGAACGGATCCGTGCGGCCCAGACCACAGAGGAGATTTTCGCGGCGGTGGACAAGCCCTCGCCGAGCTTCGCCGCCTGACCGTCCGGCCGTGGACACTCCGCTCACCGTTCAGCGCCTCTACGAGGATCTCTCCAAGCGGCTGAGCCTGGAATGGATCGCCGGCCAGAACGGCGCACACCGCAGCTTCGCCAGCCCGGCCACCGCCCCTACGGCCCCCTCGCTGGTGGGTCATTTCAACCTGATCCACGCCAACCAGGCCCAGGTGCTCGGGCGTCCGGAGCTCGACTACCTGGCCCGCCTGCGCAAGAACTCCTACAAGGACGCCTGTGAACAGCTGTTCAAGAGCGGTTCCGTGGCCATCTTCATCACCGACGGCGAAGAGCCTCCGGAGCGCTTTCGCGAGCTGGCCGAGCATTACGCCCTGCCGGTGCTGCGCACCGTGCTCACCAGCAACGAGCTCATCAATCACCTGCGCTATTATTTCGCCCACAAGCTCGCCGAGCGGGTCCACCTGCATGGTGTGTTCCTGGAGGTCCTCAGCACCGGCGTGCTGCTGACCGGCGACAGCGGCGTGGGCAAGAGCGAACTGGCGTTGGAGCTCATCACGCGTGGGCACCGGCTCATCGCCGACGACGCGCCCGAGTTCGCACGCATCGCACCGGACGTCATCAACGGCACGTGTCCCCCGCTGCTACAGGACTTCCTCGAGGTGCGCGGTCTGGGCGTGCTCAACATCCGGGCCATGTACGGCGACAGCGTGATCAAGGCCGGTAAATATCTACGCCTGATCGTGCACCTGAAACGGTACGACCCCACGCGCGAGGAGACCCCCACCGACCGGCTCCAGCACCGGCAGAAGACGCGCAACGTGCTGGGGGTGGAGATCCCGGAATTCACCTTGCCGGTGGCACCGGGACGCAACCTGGCGGTGCTGGTGGAGGCCGCGGTGCGCAATCATCTGCTGCGGCTCAACGGGTACAACGCGGCCGAGGACCTGGCGGCCCGTCAGCGACGCGCATTGAACTGAACCGCCCGGGTGCCCCGCGCCCAGAGCCCCACTGCAGATCCCAAGAAACCACGCCATGAGCGGTCTACCTTCGGAGCTGGTGATCGTCAGCGGCCTGTCGGGCTCCGGCAAGACCGTGGCCCTGCACACCCTCGAAGACGAGGGCTATCACTGCATCGACAATCTCAGCCCTGGCCTGCTCAAGGCCCTGGTCCTGCAGTGGGAGGCGGAAGGCACCGGCTACTACGATCGGGTGGCGGTGGGTATCGATGCGCGCAGCAATCCGCGCGCGTTGCAGGGATTTCCGACCCTGCTCGGCGAGATCCGGAGTCGGGGGGTCGAGCCCCGCGTGGTGTTCTTGCAGGCCGACGCCGAGACCCTGCTCAAGCGCTTCAGCGAGACGCGGCGGCGCCACCCCCTCACCCGGCGCGGACTGCCCCTGCTCGAGGCGATCCATCTGGAACGTGCCCTGCTGGCGGAGATCGCCGACTCGGCCGATCTGCTGATCTCCACCTCGCAGACCAACGTTCATCAGCTGCGCGCCGTCGTTCGCGAGCGCGTGGTACGCACCGGGGCCAGCACGCTCTCTTTGCTCCTGCAGTCCTTCGGCTACAAGCACGGCGTACCCAGCGACTCGGACTTCGTGTTCGACGCCCGCTGCCTGCCCAACCCCCACTGGCAACCGGAGCTCAGACCGCTCACCGGCCGGGATACAGCGGTGCAGGCCTTCCTTGAGGCATCACCTGCGGTCATGCGCATGAGCGCTTCCATCGCCGGGTTTCTCGAGACCTGGCTCGGACACTTCCAGGCCGAGGGGCGGCGCTACCTCACCGTGTCCATCGGCTGCACGGGCGGTCAGCACCGCTCCGTGTATCTGGCCGAGACACTGGCCGACCGCTTCCGCGGACGAGCAGGCCTCAGTGTCTCCGTGCGCCACCGCGAACTGGGCCTGTTCGACGGCCGGAGTCTGTGAACCGCATCCGTCCCGGCCCCACGGACGGAAATCCCTTGTCCGGCTCCACGCAACTGCGTACAGTCCCCTCACGGGGGAACGGGGAGGCCTTGCACCATGCCGGTCGGCCTGCTGATCATCACGCACGCGCACGTGGGCAGGGAGCTGCTGGAGACCGCCGTCCAGATGCTGGGGTTGTGTCCGTTGCGCACCGGGCGCCTCGACGTGCCCATGGACGCCGACACCGACGCCCTGCGGGCCCGGGCCCGTTCGCTGTGTGCCGAGCTCGACGCCGGAGACGGCGTGCTCGTGCTCACCGACCTGTACGGCTCCACGCCCTGCAACATCGCGCTGGAGCTCATGGACAAGGCTCGGGTACAGGTGGTGGCCGGCGTCAATCTGCCCATGCTGGTGCGCGTACTCAACTATCCCACGCTGGACCTCTGGGCGCTGACCACCAAGGCCGTCACGGGCGGCCACGACGGCATCGTCATCTGTGAGGAGGTCGCCCGAGGTTGAGCCGCCCTCGCGCCACGGGCCGGGACACGCCGTCACCAGGATCGCCAAGTGGTCGAGACAGAGCTGGAAATCGTCAACAAACTGGGCCTGCACGCACGGGCGGCTGCCAAGTTCGTCAAGCTGGCCTCGAACTTTCAGTCGGAGATCCATCTCGCCCGGGGCGGGCGGGAAGTCAACGGCAAGAGTATCATGGGCGTGATGATGCTGGCCGCCGCACGCGGCACGCGCATCCGGCTGCGCACGGAGGGACCCGACGAAAAAGAGGCCGCCGAGGCTTTGGCAAGGCTGGTGGCCGAACGTTTCGGCGAGGAGGAGTAGGGTCGCAGGATCCGACCGCCCATGACCCTCGACCTGACAGGCATCGGTGTATCGCGCGGCATCGCCATCGGGCGCGTGGTACGCATGCGCCACGGCGACCCGGAGATCTACGAGCAGGCCTTGGAAGACGGCTCCGTGGAGGCGGAGGTGGAGCGCTTCCGCCAGGCGCTGCGCAAGGCCTCCGAGCAGCTCCACGCCATCCGCGACGCGATCCCCAAAGGCACGCCCTCGGAGGTGGCCGAGTTCATCGACACCCATCTGCTCATGCTCTCCGACCACCTCCTCTCGGAGGTGCCGGTCAACATCATCCGCGAGCAGCACTGTAACGCGGAGTGGGCACTGAAGCTGCAGCGCGACGCGCTGGTGTCGGTGTTCGACCAGATGGACGACCCCTACCTGCGGACCCGGCGGGACGACATCGACCACGTGATCCGGCGCGTGCAGCATCTGCTGCTGCGTGGCGAGGCCCCTTCCGATGCCCTTGCACACGATCTGCGCGGACGCATCGTGGTCTCCGACGAGCTGAGCCCCGCCGACGTGCTGGTGCTCCATCAGCGCCACGCCGCGGGCCTCATCACCGAGACGGGTGGGCCCCTGAGCCACTCCGCCATCCTGGCCCGCAGCCTGAACCTGCCCGCCGTCATGGGCGTCCATCACGCCACTCGCCTGCTGCAGGACGGTGAAGTGGTCGTCCTGGACGGCAGCAGCGGCATGGTACTGGCCGGAGCCGACCGGCGGCTGCTGGCCGAATACCGTCGCCGCCAGCGTGCGGAGCAGATCCATCGCCGCGAGCTTCTGGCCCTGCGCGATGCCCCCAGCCGCACGCTGGACGGCCATACCATCACCCTGCGTGCCAACATCGAACTGCCCGAGGAGATTCGCGCCGCGCGGCAGGTCAACGCCGATGGCGTGGGTCTGTACCGCACCGAGTTCTTCTACATCCATCGCCAGCGCCCCGCCGACGAGGAGGAGCAACTACAGGACTTCCGGCGGGTGCTGAGGGCGCTGAAGGGCAAGCCGCTGACCATCCGCACCCTGGACATCGGCGGCGACAAGGACTGCTCGGCCGCCGATGTGGGACTGCCGGGACGCAATCCGGCGTTGGGTTTGCGCGCCATTCGGCGTTGTCTGCGGGACGTGCCCGGTTTCAAGCCGCAGCTGCGGGCCATCCTGCGGGCATCGAGCTATGGGCCCGTCCGACTCATGTTCCCCATGCTCACCTCGGTGCCCGAGCTGGAAAGCGCACTGGCCCTGCTGGAGTCGGTGCGCGAAGAGCTGCGGGCCGAGCGCCGGCGCTTCGATCCGGAGATGCCCGTCGGGGCGATGATCGAGGTGCCCGCCGCGGCCCTGGCGGCCCCCGGCTTCGCGGAGCGGCTGGATTTCCTGTCCATCGGCACCAACGACCTCATCCAGTACACCCTGGCCATCGACCGGCTCGACGAGGAGGTCAACTATCTCTACGACCCCCTCAATCCGGCGGTGCTGCGTCTGATCCGGATGGTCATCGAGGCCGGCGACGCGGCGGGCGTGCCGGTGGCCATGTGTGGCGAGATGGCCGGCGACCCACGTTATACACGGCTGCTTCTCGGTATGGGGTTGCGCGAGTTCAGCATGCCGCCGGCGGCGCTGCTCGAGGTCAAACGCATCGTCCGTCGCAGTCGCCTGGACGAACTGAGCCGCCGGTGCCGCGATCTGCCCATGACCGAACCCGAGATTCGGGCCCTGGTGGAAGCGCTCAACCGGGACCTGTAGCCCAGACCGGACCGGGCTGCGGATATACTCGAGGCCTGGGCGCACCCAGTGCCCCCAACAGACCCGCCACGTCAACTGGAGAGCCCCCATGCGTCAGCCTGGCCCGTGTCGAACTTGCCTCGGCGTCCTCCTGCTGTGGCTGGCCTGGTGCACGTGTGTCCGGGCCGCAGAGAGCCTGGAGATCGCGGTGCGTTCGACCCCGCCGGGTACGCTGTCCACCGCGGTCGACACCCAGGCCGTCCTGCGGGTCGGTGAGGGCGAGACGGCCCGGTACGTGTTGCACAGGACCCCACAGGACGAACGCTGGGCCGTGGCGGTGGCCCCTTGGGGCGCCACCGCCACCCCGGCGCCCGCCGCCGAGGCGCTGCGCATCCTCCAGGTACGCCCCCACCTGAACGGCCGGCGGGTGCGCCTGGAGATCACCAGCGCGCAGACGGATGCGGCGCATGCCGGCAGTGCGTTCACTACCACTGTGGAACTCGTGCCGGGGCGTTGGGTCCGGGTCCTCGGCACCGCAGGGACGCCGACACGGGGCGTACGCCGCTACGCCACGCGGGATCCGGCGAGCCCGGAGATCTGGGTGCGGGTACGCCTGCCGTCTCCGGGGCGCTGAGCGGCCCGGATACCGGGCATCCTGTCGTCCCTTCGTCCGGATCCGTCGGTTCTGCGCCTGTGATGGCGTTGGGGTAGACTCTGGCCGTCCCGACCAGCGAGCACCCCCATGGCCGAAGCACTGAGCGACACCCAGGCCGAACGCCGCCTGGATGCGATCTCCGACGCCCTCGACAGCGGCGCGCTGCAGCGTGCCCGCCAGATCCTGGCGGCCATGAACCCCGCCGAGATCGCTCACCTGCTCGAGTCCCTGCCTGCAGGCCAACGCTTCTTCGTCTGGCGTCTAGTGGACCCGGACGACGCCGGTGAAGTGCTGATCCATGTGGGCGACGAGGTCCGCGCCGGCCTCCTGCGCGAAACGGACCGGGATACGCTGCTGGCCGCTGCCGAGGTGATGGAGACCGACGACCTCGCCGACCTGCTCAGCGAGCTTCCGGACGCGGTGACCCGCGAGCTGCTCCAGAACATGGACCGCCGTGACCGTGAACGCGTCGAGGCGGTGCTCTCCTACGACGAGGACACCGCCGGCGGGCTCATGAACACCGACACCATCACGGTGCGGGCCGACGTGACCCTGGACGTGGTGCTGCGCTACCTGCGCATGCGCGGCGAGATTCCCGAGGGCACGGACAGCCTGTTCGTGGTGGACCGTTACGACACCTATCTCGGAACGCTACCGCTGACCACCATCCTCACGGAGGACGTGGACAAGCGCGTGGCCGAGGTGATGGACACCTCCATCGAGGGAATTCCTGCGGACATGCCCGCCAACGAAGTAGCCAAGCTCTTCGAGGACCGAGACCTCATCTCGGCCCCGGTGGTGGACGAGCGCGGCCGGCTGCTGGGCCGGATCACCATCGACGACGTGGTGGACGTGATCCGTGAGGAGGCCGATCACGAGGTCCTGAGCATGGCGGGTCTGTCCGAGGAGGAGGACATCTTCGCCCCGGTGCTGCCGTCGGCCCGCCGGCGTGCCGTATGGCTGGGAGTGAATCTGGTGACGGCCTTCATCGCCTCCTGGGTCATCAGCCTGTTCGAAGGCACCATCCAGAAGGTGGTCGCCCTGGCGGTGCTGATGCCCATCGTGGCCAGCATGGGCGGCATCGCCGGGACCCAGACGCTCACGCTGGTGGTCCGCGCCCTGGCGCTGGGTCAGGTGGCCCGTGCCAACGCCCGCGCACTGCTCTGGAAGGAACTGGCCGTGGGGGCCATCAACGGCCTGTTCTGGGCCTTTATCGTGGGGCTGGCCTCGGCGGTCTGGTTCGACGACCTGCACATCGGCTGGATCATCGGCGCGGCCATGGTCATCAATCTGCTCTGTGCCGCCCTGGCTGGAGCCAGCATCCCCCTGATCCTGCGTGCCATCGGCGTGGACCCGGCACTGGCCGGTGGCGTGGTGCTGACCACGGTCACGGACGTGGTGGGGTTCATGGCCTTCCTGGGACTGGCCACGTTGTTTCTCACCCGATGATCCGCAAGAG
>JALVEU010000198.1 GCA_027030565.1 Gammaproteobacteria bacterium
CGCCACTGGGGAGGGCGTCCTGCGCAACACCCTCGGTCAGGCCGGGCGCAACCCGGGCGACGGCAGCTGCATCCACCGGGCCTGGAGGCCCGAGGCCGGCGGCCCGGTCTGTTTCTTCCGCGACGACGGACTCTCGGACCTGATCGGTTTCACCTACGCCGAATGGCACGCCGACGACGCCGTGGGCGACCTCATCAACCATCTGGCCGGCATCGCCAAGGCCTGCAGCGGTCGGTCCGCGGTGGTCAGCCTGATCCTGGACGGCGAGAACGCTTGGGAATACTACCCGGAGAACGGCTTCCACTTCCTGCGAGGGCTGTATACCCGCCTGGTCGAGGATTCCCGATTCCATCTGACCACCTTCTCGGACCTGATCGAGGCGGAGATCAAACCGGAGCCGCTGCCACGGCTGGTGGCGGGCAGCTGGGTCTATGGCACCTTCTCCACCTGGATCGGAGACCCCGACAAGAACCGGGGCTGGGAGATGCTGGTCGAGGCCAAGGAGACGTATGACCGCATCTCCGCGGAGGGTCACCTGGACGCCCCGACGCTGGGCAGCGCGACCCGCCAGCTCGCCGTCTGCGAAGGTTCGGATTGGTTCTGGTGGTTCGGTGACTACAACGCACCGGAGTCGGTGGCCGAGTTCGAGCGGTTGTATCGCCGCCAGCTGGAAGGTCTGTACCGGATCCTGCGGGTGACGCCGCCGCCCTACCTCTTTCGAGTGTTTGCCCGAGGCCATGGAACTCCGGACATGGGCGGTACCATGCGTCGGGGCAAGGAGCACCCGTGAGGGTGACCGACCGACGGCGGGCGGGGATCCTGCTGCATCCCACCTCCCTGCCGGAGTCGCCGGGCAACGGCGATCTCGGCCACTGTGCCTGGCGCTGGGTGGAGTTCCTCGCCGCCTCCGGCATGAGCCTGTGGCAGGTCCTGCCCCTGGTCCCCACGGCCGACGGCTCGCCCTACAACGGATTGTCCACGCATGCCGGCAACCGCTGGCTGATCAGCCTGTCCTGGCTGCGCGACCGCGGGCTGTTGGAAGGCTTCCGGTCCGAGCCTGGAGAAACTGAGCCCAAGGCGTGGCGGGATGCAGCCTTGCGTCATGCGGGACGACGCTTTCGGAGTGCGCCGCCGGCGTCGCTGCGTGAGCCCTACGGGCGCTTCTTGCAGCACCACGCCTACTGGCTGGACGACTTTGCCCTGTACAGCGCCATCCGGGAGGCCCAGGAAGGACGCCCGTGGTGGGCATGGCCGGTCCCCCTGCGCGATCGAGATCCACAGGCCCTGGAGAAGGTCCGGCAGACACTGGACGAGGCCCTGGAACAGGCGCGCTTCGAGCAGTTCGTCTTTTTCACCCAATGGGCCGAGATCCGTGCGTACGCGCATCGTCACGGCGTGCTCCTGTTCGGCGACCTGCCCATCTACATGGCACCGGACAGCGCGGAGGTCTGGGCTCACCGGGACTACTTCTGGGTGGACGCCTCCGGCCGGCCCACGCGCGTGGCCGGGGTGCCCCCGGACTACTTCTCCAGGCAGGGCCAGCTCTGGGGCAATCCCCTGTACCGTTGGGACCGCCTCCAAGCCGACGGCTTTGGCTGGTGGACCGACCGCATGCGCACCCAACTCGAGCTGTTCGATATCATTCGTATCGACCATTTCCGCGGCCTGCGCGCGTGCTGGGAGGTGCCCGCCGGAGCGCAGACCGCCGAGCAGGGACGCTGGGTGGAGGTCCCGGGCGAGGCGCTGCTGGAACGGCTCAACGCCGAACTGGGTCCGCTGCCCCTGGTGGCCGAGGACCTGGGCACCATCACCCCGGACGTGGTGGAGCTCCGGCGCCGCTTCGGCATCCCCGGGATGAAGGTCCTGCAGTTCGCCTTCGATGGCAATCCACACAACGCCTATCTGCCCCACAACATGGAGCGCGCCTGCGTAGCGTATACCGGCACCCACGACAACGACACCAGCGTGGGCTGGTACGCCCGTCTCGACGACACCACCCGGCGCCAGCTGCACACCTATCTCGGCTGGCCCGGCGAGCCCGCCCCTTGGCCCCTCATCCGTGCCGTCATGGCGAGCCCCGCTGACTATGCCATCATCCCCGCACAGGACATGCTGGGCCTGGACAGCACGGCTCGGATGAACCGTCCAGGCGTTCCGGGGGGGAACTGGCGTTGGCGGCTGCCGGAGCACTGGCGGCCCGAGGGCATGGAGGCTCGCCTCCTGGAGCTCGTCACGCTGTACGCGCGGCGGACCTGAGGCCCCGGTGGCGAGTGGGGCCGATCCGGCCTCGGGCCGCTTCCGTGTCGACCGGACACGACAGGGGCGTATAATTCGGCGTGTGTCCCATACAGATCAGGCGCGGCGGCAGGGGGAGTGCCGCACGCCGGCCGCGGGCCGGCACCAATCAGGAGAGGGCCGCGCTCTACAACCACACGAGGGGGGGAATCACAATGAACAGGAGGAGGATCGCCACCGGCATCGGGTGGCTTGCCACGGCCGCGTACCTATCATCGGTCCCCGTCGGGGCCGGGGCCAACGGCGGACAGGGTGTACCCATCACCGTGGCGCTGGCGGAGGTGGTGCGCGCGGCCTGTTTCAACCGCAGCACCGGTGAGCGGGTGGTCTTCGTGCCCGACGGTCCCAGCTGGGACTGCGCAGAGGCCCTGACTGCGCAGGGCATCGAGCCCGGGCAGCGGGTTCTGTCGATCTTCGACGGCACGGCGATGGACGATGCAGGGCCGGCAGAGGTCGCCATCGGCGGGGCTGGGCCAGTGATGGGGTCCCCGGTGGGCCATGTGGAGCGGGGCTTTTGCATGAACGTC
>JALVEU010000199.1 GCA_027030565.1 Gammaproteobacteria bacterium
GGCGCCCTGTTCAAGGCACGCCGCGCACTGCGGGAGGAGAACGGCCATGAGCGCTGAGAGGCGGCTGGGCTTCTCCGGCAGCATCGCCCGGCGCTTCCAGGCCACGGCCATCACCCCGTTGCTGGCACTGGTGGGCCTGCTCCTGGGCGCCTTTGCAGTGGTGGTCACGCCACGCGAGGAGGACCCCCAGATCAACGTGACCTTCGCCAACGTGTTCATTCCCTTCCCCGGGGCCACGGCCGAGGAGGTGGAAAACCTGGTGGCCACGCCGGCCGAGCAGGTGCTGGCCGAGATCGTGGGGATCAAGCACGTCTATTCCGCCTCGCGTCCGGGTATGGCGGTGCTGACCGTGCAGTACAAAGTGGGGGAGGACCGTGAGGACGCCATCGTTCGCCTCTACAACAAGCTGTTCTCCAAGCGTGACTGGTTGCCGCCCAACATCGGCATCGGTCAGCCCATCGTCAAACCCAAGGGTATCGACGACGTGCCCATCGTCACCCTCACGTTGTGGAGCGAGGATCCGGCCTGGGGCTCCCACGAGCTGCTCCGTGTGGCCCATGCGGTGGAGGCCGAGCTCAAGCGTGTACGAGGTACGCGGGACATCTACACCATCGGTGGGCCAGACCAGGTGGTCCACGTGCTGCTCGACCCGGTGAAACTGTCCGGCTACGGCATCTCCCTCTCGGATCTGCGTACCGCATTGCAGGTGAGCAACACTTCGCGCGACGCCGGGGCCTTGGTGCGCGAGGACCGGGAGATTCCAGTTCAGGCAGGGGATTTCCTGGTCACCCCCGAAGAAGTGGGTGAGCTGGTGGTGGGAGTACACGAGGGGCGGCCCGTGTACCTGGAGGACGTGGCCGAAGTACGGCGTGAGCCGGACTTCCCGGAGAGCTATGTGTGGATGGGCGTCGGCCCCGCCGCCGAGCACGAAAAGGGCATCCACGTGCGAGGTGTCTATCCCGCCGTGACCATCGCCGTGGCGAAAAAGCCGGGCACCAACGCGGTCAAGATCGCCAGGCAGGTCATCGAACGTTTCCAGCAGCTGGAGGGCATCTTCGTGCCCGAGGGCGTGAACGTCACGGTGACCCGCAACTACGGCGTCACCGCCGAGGCCAAGGCGGACAAGCTCATCCATAAACTGATGTTCGCCACGGCCTCCGTGGTGCTCCTGGTCTGGCTTGCCCTGGGCTGGCGCGAGGCCCTCATCGTGGGCATCGCCGTGGTGGTGACGCTGGCCATCACGCTGTTCGCCTCGTGGGCCTGGGGGTTCACGCTGAATCGGGTGAGTCTGTTCGCGCTGATCTTCTCTATCGGCATCCTGGTCGATGACGCCATCGTGGTGGTGGAGAACATCCACCGTCACATCGAGCTGGGCGCCAAGTCGCTGCGCGAGGCGATCCCGGCGGCAGTGGACGAAGTGGGAGGGCCGACCATCCTGGCCACCTTCACGGTGATCGCCGCGCTGTTGCCCATGGCCTTCGTCACCGGTCTCATGGGGCCGTATATGAGCCCGATCCCCATCAATGCCAGCATGGGCATGCTGATCTCCCTTGCGGTTGCGTTTGTGGTGACACCCTGGTTCGCGCACCGGTTCCTGCAAAAGGCCTTCGATGCCCACGGGCAGGGCGGACATCAGGAGCCTGCGGCGCAGGAGGGCCCGGCCCGACGCCTGTTCGACCGGCTGCTGCGTCCCATGTTGGTGGGGCGCGGTGCAGGCCTGCGGCGCAACCTGCTGTTTGCGGCCATGTTGTTGCTCATCGGCTTGGCGGTCTCGCTGGTGGTGTTCCAGGTGGTGGTGCTCAAGATGCTGCCTTTCGACAACAAACCCGAATTCCAGGTGGTGGTGGACATGGACGAGGGGGTGGCCCTGGAGCGTACCGTGGCCGTGCTCGAAGAGCTCGGTGCGTATCTGGAGACGGTCCCCGAGGTGAGCGATTATCAGGCCTATGCGGGGACCGCCGCGCCCATCAATTTCAACGGCCTGGTACGCCAGTACTACCTGCGCAAGGGGGCCAACGTCGGGGACATCCAGGTCAACCTCACCGATCCCCATCACCGTAACCGCAAGAGCCACGAGATCGCACTGGCCGTACGGGGGCCGTTGCAGGCCATCGGGCGCAAGCACGGGGCCAACGTAAAGATCGTCGAGGTCCCTCCCGGTCCGCCCGTACTCTCGCCCATCGTCGCCGAGATCTACGGCCTGGACTACCTGGGTCAGATCCGTGTGGCCAAGGCGGTGCGCAAGATCTTCGAATCGACCCCCGACATCGTCGACGTGGACGACAGCGTGGAAACCCCGTCGCCACGGCTCATCCTGCGCGTCGATCGCAAGAAGGCGGCGCTGCTGGGGGTCTCTCAGGCCGAGGTGGCCGACGCCATCGCCACGGTGCTCAAGGGCGAGGACGTCAGCTACCTGCATGGCAACAAGGTGAAGTATCCGCTGCCGATCCGGCTCGAGTTTCCCGTTCAGGACAAGGCGGACCTCGATCCGCTGCTCTCTCTGCGGGTGCGTTCGCGTACAGGCGCACTGGTCCCCCTGTCCGAGCTCGTGGAGGTGCGCGAGGAGCCGCGCCCCTACTCACGTCTGCACAAGGATTTGCTGCCCGTGGTCTACGTGACCGGCGACATGGCCGGCCGGCTCGACAGTCCGCTTTACGGCATGTTCGAAATCTATCGAAAGCTCAAGGAGGAGAGAATCGCCGACGGGGCGCTCATCGATCAGCATTTCATCGCCCAGCCCGAGAACCCGTACCGCTACGGACTCAAGTGGGACGGGGAGTGGCAGGTGACGTACGAGACCTTCCGCGACATGGGCATCGCC
>JALVEU010000200.1 GCA_027030565.1 Gammaproteobacteria bacterium
AGCAGCCGCAACCACTGGACATCTGAGCACACTCGAAGCTATGGCAGCGACAGCGTACTATGGAACCGGGCGGCGCAAGAGTTCGACGGCGCGGGTCTATCTGACGCCCGGATCCGGGCGGTTCCAGGTCAACGGGCAGCCCCTGGAACGGTATTTCGGGCGCGAGACTTCTCGTATGATCATCTCGCAGCCCCTGCAGGCCGCGGAGATGTTGGGACGTTTCGACGTGACCGTCTGGGTTCGGGGCGGTGGAGCGAGCGGCCAGGCGGGCGCGATTCGTCACGGTCTGGCCCGTGCCCTGCTCGCGTATGACGAGGCCTTGCGTCCGGTACTGCGCAAGGGCGGCTTCCTCACCCGCGATGCGCGGGAGGTCGAGCGGAAGAAGGTCGGCCTGCGCAAGGCACGCAAGCGCGAACAGTACTCCAAGCGCTGAACAGACGGCCTCGTTGCGGTTCTCCTGGGGGATCGTCTAGCGGCAAGACTACGGACTCTGACTCCGTCAACCCAGGTTCGAATCCTGGTCCCCCAGCCAATCGCTACTCATGGAGCCCCGCCGTATGCGGGGCTCCGCCGTTTCTGCAAGGGCCTCTTATAGGTGGGCGCGCAGAGATGGCCCCTGCCGTCAGCCACGAGAAACGGCAGGGCTTCTTTCATCGGTGATTTCCCGTATCTGATCTTGCCCGCACTTCTAATTCCGGGCCGGTGCCCTATACTCAGCTTCACGCATCGGGAGCGAATGCAAGGCATCGCTCCGCCCTACGGCCTGGGTGTTCCGGGCCGTTCGACGATGTGAGTGCTGATAAAGGCAACCTCATTCGAAAGGATGGGGGCGCAAAGCCACCGGTCTAACAGGTCTTCGGACCTCATGACAGCGGGGCTGCCAGGACTCCAGTCCTCTCCCAGCCGGGTAGTGCGGTATTCCCGGTCTGCGCCCTAACCCGTTGTTCTTTATCGGCCTCCACGTGATACCACGGAAACTGGAGGACGATAACCATGAACACCATTGCGCCTGTTCCCCGACAGACCCGCGTCGGTTTGCTCGCCGGGCTGTTCGGTTCCCTGGCCGTGGCGGTTGCCTTGCCGATGCCGGCCCATGCAGCTGCTCTGGATGCAAGGCACGACCAGGTGACGGCAGTCAAAGGTGGAAGGACGAAAATCGATGTGCTGCGAAACGATACCTTGCCTGCCACCGGATACAGCGTTCGGATCAAGAAAAGGCCGCAACACGGTCGGGCCAGATTCAATACCGACAACAAGCTCGTCTATGACGCGCGGCCTGGATTCACGGGGATCGACCGCGTGGTCTATGTACTGGCGGATGCCAAGGGGCGTCGTGACACAGCCACGGTGACGATTCGGGTGAAGCCCGGAAACAAGAGCTCAGTCCGTCGTTCAAGGGTGAATGCTAGGCCTGATCGAGCCAACGTAACCCAAGGTGAGCGGATCCACGTCAACGTGCTGCGCAACGACGACCATCCCGCCAAGGGCTATCGTGTCACGATCAAGACCCCTCCCCGACACGGTCAAGCATACTTCAATAAAAACAATGAGCTGGTGTACAAGGCCCCTAGGGACAAAACGGGTGCCGATCGTGTGGTCTATGTGTTGACGGACGCGGAAGGGCGGAGTGACAAGGCCATAGTAGAGATTTGGGTGAGTCGGGCCATGAAAGGTGGGGGTGCGCGAAAAGCGAAACCGACCGCCAGGCCCGACCGAGCACGAGTGGCCCCGGGTCGCAAGGTCTATATCAACGTGCTGCGCAACGACGACCATCCCCCCAAGGGTTACCGGCTTCGGATTCGCAAGCCTCCGCAGTACGGGCATGCGTACTTCAATTCGAACCAAAAGTTGGTCTACGTGGCGCCGACAAACTATGCGGGCATGGATCGCGTAGTCTACGTACTGGAAGACGCCACAAAGCGCCGGGATACTGCCGTCGTCCAGATTACGGTACAGGGCTCGGGGTCTGGTGGGTCCACAGAGCGTGCCGTTCTCAAGGCGCGTCCCGACACAGGCTCTGTGGAGGCGGGGCAGCGCTTGATTCTGGATGTCCTGGCCAACGATCGGGGTCTCCAACACGCACCGTTCGAGTTGGCGATCGTGGGTCCCCCCACCAAGGGTAGCGCGGTGGTTCAGGCCGATAACACGGTGGCGTACGTGGCTCCAGCGGATTTCGAGGGCCAGGACCAGTTCACGTACCGGGTGCGTGACGCACTGGGCAATCAGGCCACGGCCACCGGCACGGTCCAGGTGACCTGCCAGAGCTGCGCTCAAGGACCGAAGCTCATCCTGAGCTGGGACCCCCCACCGGCGACGGTGGATGCCTATCGAATCTACTTCGACAATACGCCCCAGGCCGACGCGTTGCTGCGCGAGGTTTCCGTGATCGACGGAGACGTGGACGCCGCTCAGCCCCGGGTTCAGTTCGACGTCCTGGGCGACTTGCGAGCCAAGCGCGGCGATACGGTCTGTTTCCGGGTCCGTGCTGTGGCGGGCGGCGTCTCCTCGGCACCGTCCGAGGCCGCTTGTAGTGTGATCTGAGGTTCCCGCCCGGGCCGGTGTCGCCCGCGCCGGCCCGGGCGGGGGTATCGTCAGCCTTCGTCGCCGGCGGCGGCCTCGTCCAGCGCTGGCAGATATTCCGACTCACGGGTGGGCACCATGCTGCCGAGCGGGCCGAACACGGGCCCCTCCTCTACGGGAGGCTCGAGTCCGGCCTCTTCCAGTTTGGCTTTCAAGAAGGCGTCGGCGTGGGCGAGCCATTCCCGCAACGATTCCACGTCGGTGCCGAGGAGCTCGGCCACGTTCTCCTCCGGAAGAG
>JALVEU010000201.1 GCA_027030565.1 Gammaproteobacteria bacterium
CGTCCTCCAGGACCTTGCGGGCGAGCGCGGCTTCGGCCTGAGCCTCCCCCGGATACACGGGACCGCCGCCGACCAGGATCGGCAATCGGGTCTCGCGCTGCAGGCGCGCCGCATGGAGCAAGCGCTGCAGGGCGAACCCGTTGAGCTGAACGCCGCTGTCCCCACCCGGACCGCCCAGCTCCAGCCCGGCGCCGGGCACCACGATGGCCTGGGCGCCCTCCGGTGCCGTGCGCAGCGGCGCCAGCCCCCCCTCCAAGCGGGCCATCAGATGATGAGCAAGCTTCGGTGTGCTGGCCGCATACAGGCTCAACGCCCCCACCAGGAGCAACACAAACGCCAGGAACCGGCCCCAGCCGTACAGCAGGATGGCCAACAGCAGGACCAGCAGCGGCCCGCCGGGCGGCAGCACCAGGTATTCGACGGTCCGGAGGACGAGGGGCGACATCAGGCCACGCCTCGGGCCTGCAGGTCCGCGTGATAGGAAGAGCGCACCAGTGGGCCGCTGGCCACCTGGGCAAATCCCATGCGCTCACCCAACTCTCGGAGGCGGTCGAACTCCGCGGGCGAGACGAACCGTTCCACGGGCAGGTGATCCCGGCTCGGCTGCAGATACTGCCCCAGGGTCAACATCCGGCAACCCGCTTGGCGCAGATCCCGCATCACGTCCTCCACCTCCTCCAGGCGTTCCCCCAAGCCCAGCATCAGACCCGACTTGGTCGGGACCCCGGGATGCCGCTCGCCGAAAAGGCGGATGAGTTCCAGCGAGGCGCGATAGTCCGCGCCGGGGCGGACACGCCGATACAACCGCGGCACCGTTTCCAGATTGTGATTGAACACATCGGGCGGTGCCGTTCCGAGCGCCTCCAGGGCGCGTGCCGCGCGACCCCGAAAATCCGGCACCAGGATCTCCACGCGAATCCCCGGACTGCGGGCACGGATCGCCCGCACGCAGGCGGCGAAGTGGCCCGCGCCACCGTCACGCAGATCGTCGCGATCCACTGAGGTGACCACCACGTACCGCAGGCCCAGTGCTGCCACCGCCTGGGCCAGGCGTTGCGGCTCGTTCGGGTCCAAGGGCAGCGGCCGGCCGTGGGCCACGTCGCAGAACGGGCAGCGCCTGGTGCAGACGTCCCCCATGATCATGAAAGTGGCGGTGCCCCCGCCAAAGCACTCCCCCAGGTTGGGGCAGGACGCCTCTTCGCAGACCGTGTGCAGGCCATGGGAACGCAGCAGACCGCGGATCCGCGCCACCTCACGCGTGTCGCCGATGCGCACGCGGATCCAAGGGGGCTTGCGCGGTGCCAAACGGGGTCCGGGGTCCGGTACCCGTACCGGGTTGCGCGCCACCTTGGCACCGGCACGCTGTTTCTCGCCGGGGCGCAGGCCCTGTCGTCGTGTCGTCATGGATGAAAGGCTCCGCTGCACCGCGCCAACTCCCCGATCCAGGCGTCCACCCAGCTTCGGGCCACGGTCTCGACGTCCAATTCTACGCCCAGATCCGCCAACCGCGTGACCGACAGCCCCCGCATGCCGCAGGGTTCGATCCGCGTGAACGGTTCCAGGTCCAGATCCACATTGAGGGCGATGCCGTGATAGCTGCAGCCCCGGCTCACCCGCAGACCCAGGGCGGCGATCTTGGCCCCGTCCACGTAGACACCGGGCGCGCCGGCACGCCGGTGCGCCGTGATGCCCCACCCCGCCAGCAGCGTGATGGTGGCCGACTCCAGGTGTTCCACGCAGGCGCGCACCCCCAGACCCCGGCGACGCAGGTCCACGAGCACGTAGACCACTGCCTGGCCCGGGCCGTGATAGGTGACCTGACCGCCCCGGTCACTGCGCAGCACAGGGATCGACCCCGGATCCAGGACGTGCGTCTGGCGCCCGGCCAGCCCCAGGGTGAACACGGGCTCGTGCTCCAGGACCCAGAGCTCGTCGGCATCCGCCGCACCACGCTGGGCGGTGAACGCCTGCATGGCCGCCCAGACCGGAGCGTAGGCGCGCCGTCCCCAGTGACGTTCGACCACGGGGACGCCCCCCGCCTCAGAGGGCGACCAGGACCTGCTCGCAGGCGGTGAGGTCACGGTAGATGGCATCGAGCTGCTCACGGCTGTGGGCGGTGATCAGGATGGTGACGCTCACGTAGTTGCCCTGAGCGCTGTACGTGGTGCGCACGGCGTGGCGCGAGAGCTCGGGGACGTGTGCACGCACGATGGCCTCCACCCGGGCCTGGAACCCGGGTTCGGCGCGCCCCATGGCTTTGATGGGGAACGGGCACGGAAAGCTCAGTGCAGAGGCCCGATCGTTCATGGGCCCTGCGTCTCCCGCCAGGTCTGGAACAGGGCATGGGCCCGCCGCCACACGGGCCCCGGCACGCCATCGCCCACGGCGCGGCCGTCCAGCCGGGTGACCGGCACCACGTCCTTGGTGGAGCTGGTGATCCAGATCTCCTGCGCCCCTTCGAGCATCGCCGCCGGCACCGGCCGCTCTTCGCAAGGCATCCCCGCACCGCGCAGCAGCTCCACCACCAGATCCCGCGTCACGCCCGGCAGCAAATCGGGCCCATGGGGCGGCGTGCGCACCTCATCCCCGACGACCACGAAGAGATTGGTGGCCGCGCCTTCCACGGCGAACCCGTCCCGCAGGAACAATGCCTCGTCGGCCCCCCGCTCTGCGGCGGCCTGGCGGCCCAGCACGTTGGCGATCAGGCTGGTGGTCTTGATGTCGCAGCGCCGCCAGCGGATATCCTCCAGGGTAATGGCGGTGAAACCCCGCTCCAGGCGCTCCGGAGACGGCGGATCCAGGGGCCCGGCCATGGCG
>JALVEU010000202.1 GCA_027030565.1 Gammaproteobacteria bacterium
CGCCGGCGCAGCCGCGTATCGGGTGCGGCTCCGCGACGAAACGGCCCTGGACCGGCTCCTCGCCCAGGCGAGCGCCGCCGGCTGGGGGCTGAGGACGCTAGAACCCGAGGGGAACTCCCTGGAGGCCTTGTTCATGCACTATGCATTCGGGGCGGGCGAGGCCGCATGACCGCAGCCATCGCCGCCCACGAATTGCGCCGCCTGTTTCGCAGTCCCCTGGCGTGGCTGGCGCTGGCGGTGGCCATGTTCGTGCTGGGACTGGTTTTCCTCACCCTCACCGACGCCTATCTCTCGGTGATCCAGCCACGTATGGCGGCGCGACCCGAAGCGACCGGAGCCACGGACCACATCGCCGTGCCGCTGCTGCTGTGGTCCGGCATCGTGCTCCTCGGTGTGGTCCCATTGCTCGGCGCACGCAGTTTCGCCGAGGAACGCCAACGTGCCAGTCTCCAGCTCCTGCTGGCGGCGCCGCTCTCGGCGGCCCAGGTGGTGCTCGGCAAATTCGCGGCACTGGCCCTGTTCCTGGCCCTGGCCGTGGCATTGGTCGCCCTCCTCCCGGCGCTCCTCGCCCTGGGCACCACCCCGGATTGGGGCAGGATCGCCGCCGGACTCCTGGGACTGTACCTGCTCCTGGCCTCCTACGCCGCCGCCGTCCTCTACGTCTCGGCCCTGACGCGCACACCAGCCCTGGCGGCCGTGGGCGGACTGGGACTCCTGTTGTTCCTGGCCATGCTGTACGCGGCGGGAAACTCGCCGGCCGCACCCACCGATCTTCTGGCGCACCTCTCCCACTTCGGTCACTTCCAGCCCTTTCTCGAGGGCCGGGTGCGCACTGAGGACCTCGCCTATTACGGCTTGTTCACTCTCCTGTTCCTCACGCTCACCATGCGCCGCTTCGAGCGGCTGCGCGCGCTGCCGTGAACGATTGTGGTGGCACACGCTGGCAGCGGTTGCGCCGCCTGCTAGCGGAGACGGTGCTGATGGTCGGGTTGTTCGCCAGCGTGGGCACGCTGGGCTGGCTGTCGGCGGAGCACGGGTATGAGTGGGACTGGACGGCGGGTGCGCGCAACCGTTTCTCGGAGCCCACACGGCGTCTGCTGAAGCTCCTGGACGGGCCCCTGGAGCTGGTAGTGACCGCCCGTGCGGATCAGCAGGCACTGCGCAAAGCGGCCCGGGACTGGCGTCGGCGTCTGGAGCGCGAGCGAGGCGCCAGCGTCACCCTGCGCTTCCTGGACCCCGATCAGGACCCCGAGGCCGCTCGGGCCCTGGGGATGAACCGGCTCGGTCAGGCCGCCCTGGTCCATGCCGGACAGGCGCGGCGCCTGACCGCATTCAGCGAGCCCGCAACGGCCCGCACCCTGGAACACCTGGCCCGTGGCGGCGAGCGTTGGATGGTCTTCCTCCAGGGCCACGGGGAACGCAGCCCCACGGACACCGGCGAGCAGGGGCTGAGCCAGTGGGCTGAGGCCCTGCGGCAGGGCGGATTCACCGTCTATCCTTTGAATCTCGCACGCACGCCCGTCCTGCCGGACAATACCGACGTCCTCGTGCTGGCGTCGCCCCGGCGCCAGCTGCAGGCGGGGGAATTGCTGATCCTGCAAGGCTACGTGGCAAGGGGTGGCAGTCTGCTGTGGATGCAGGATCCGGGCAGTGCGCCCCTGGAGTCGCTGGCTGGGCTCCTCGGCGTGGAACGCCTGCCCGGCGTGGTCGTGGATGCCAACGCCGAGCTGCGTCGGGTGCTCGGGGTGCGCAACGCCGCCGTGGTCCCCGTGGTGGACTATCCCAAACATCCTCTCACTCGGGAACTGGACGCCCTCACCCTGTTTCCGCTGGCCGCCGCACTGCGCGCACGCACCACCGAAGGCGATGCCTGGGAGCGCGTGCCCATCCTCGAAACCCTGCCCCGGGCCTGGTCCGAGACCGGCAGCCTGGAAGCGGGCACAGTGCAGTTCAACACCGCTGACGGCGACATCGCTGGCCCCCTGGTCATCGGCGTGGCGCTCAGCCGCCAGCGCCTGGGCGGGGCCGGAGTACAACGGGTCGTCGTGCTCGGCGACAGCGACTTCGCCACCAATGCCTATCTGGGGGCCGCCGCCAACCTGGACCTGGCCATGGCCCTGGCCAATTGGCTCACCCATGACGACGCGCTCATCGACGTGGCGCCCCGGCCGGCCCCGGACGTGAAACTCGGCTTCTCCGAGCGCGAGATCCTGTTCGTCAGCCTCTGGGTCCTAGTGGGCCTGCCGGGCATCCTGTTGCTGGCGGGCACGTGGACCGCTTGGCGCAGACGCCGGGCCTGAGGGCCGCCCCGCCTGCCGGCAGCGGCGCGGTCCGCCTCGGGAACCGGGTATAGAATAGCCGCCCATGAATGCTCCCGGGCCTTTCCGCTTCACGCTGCATCCCGCAGACAATGCCCCGCCTCTGGATAGACAGACCCTGGCGGCGGTCCACTTTGGCGAAGTCGGCGGGTTCCCCCCGGCCGATCCGCGCCGGATCTCCGTACCGCTGGCCTGCCTCGGCGAGCCCCTGGAGGAGCGCTGGGAAGCCACCGCGCCCCTGACCCACGGGATCACGGGGCGCTTTGCCTGGGCCCGCACACGCGACGCCCTGATCGTCCAGGCACGGATCGGAGTCATCGAGGACCCCCGATTCGAACGCCAAGTGGAGACGCTCTATCGGAACCTCTACGACTTCCTCGCCAAGGCGGGCCATCCCCACCCCCTGCGCATATGGCAGTACATCGAGCGGATTCACACGCCCTATCGACAACTCGACCGCTACCAGCGCTTCTGCGCCGG
>JALVEU010000203.1 GCA_027030565.1 Gammaproteobacteria bacterium
GGTTGTGGTGGGTCGCCCCCGATCTCGGATACGCACGCCGAGCAGGATCGCGGCCCAGCCGAGCCAGCGCTGGACCAGCGCGAGCTGCCCTGCATCCGGCGGTGCATCCGCACGTCGACGCAGCCGAAGCGCCGCGAGCACGACCCCGCACAATACGAGGCCCAGAGCCAGGGGCAGGCGGAGGAACAGACGGAGTCGGGACATCGCTTCAGTATACTGGGTGCTTGAAAACGGCCGCTCTGGTCCCCAGGCTAGAAACGAGGTGACGCCCGGAGCCACAGGCCATGGACCTGAGCGAGGCGCCACGTCGACGCTGTGCAAAGTGTGGAGCAGTTCGCCGAGTCGAGCGAGGAACGAGGTCGATGGCAGAACCGACACAGAAGGAGACCCTGCAGTTTCAGGCCGAGGTGAAGCAACTCCTTCACCTCATGATCCATTCCCTGTACTCCAATCGCGAGATCTTCCTGCGCGAGCTCATCTCCAACGCGGCCGACGCCTGCGACAAGCTGCGCTTCGAGGCCCTGGCCGACAGCAGCCTGTACGAGGACGACCAGGACCTGCACATCGAGGTGGACTACGACCGGGAGGCGCGCACGGTCACGGTGCGCGACAACGGCATCGGCATGACCCGTGGCGAGGTGATCGAGAACATCGGCACCATTGCCCGCTCCGGCACCAAGGAGTTCCTGGAGGCGCTGACCGGCGACGCGGCCAAGGACGCTCACCTCATCGGCCAGTTCGGTGTGGGTTTCTATTCGGCCTTCATCGTCGCCGAGCGCGTCACCCTCACCACGCGCCGCGCCGGGCGTCCCGCCGAAGAGGGCGTGCGTTGGAGTTCGGACGGGCAGGGCAGCTTCGAGATCGAGACGGTGGCGGTGCCGCGCCGGGGCACCGAGGTCGTGCTGCATCTGCGCGAGGGCGAGAGCGGTTTCGCCGACCATTGGCGCCTGCGTGAGCTCATCCACAAATACTCCGACTACATCCCCTGGCCGGTGCGCATGCGCAAGCTCGAGGGCGGCAAGCCCACCGACCAGTGGGAGCAGGTGAACAAGGCCGAGGCCATTTGGGCCAAGCCGCGCTCCGAGGTCACGGAAGAGGAATACAAGGACTTCTACAAGTACATCGCCCATGACGTGGACGATCCACTCACCTGGGTCCACACGCGCGTGGAGGGCAAGCTCGAGTACGCGGCGCTGCTCTATGTGCCGGCGCATGCCCCCTTCGACCTGTGGGACCGTGAGCACGTGCATGGGGTGAAGTTGTACGTGCAGCGGGTGTTCATCGCCGACGATACCGAACACCTGGTGCCGCGCTATCTGCGCTTCCTGCGAGGCGTGGTGGACTCGGCGGACCTGCCGCTCAACGTCTCGCGCGAGATGCTGCAGAGCAACCGCATCATCGATCAGATCCGCGCCGGGATCACCCGCCGGGTCCTGGAGCGTCTGGAGGAGCTGGCTGAAAAGGAACCTGAGACCTATCAGCGCTTCTGGGACGAGTTCGGGCGGGTGCTCAAGGAAGGACCGGCCGAAGATTTCGCCAACCGAGAGCGCATCGCCCGATTGCTGCGGTTCGCCTCCACGCACACGGACCAGCCGGCGCAGACGGTCTCGCTGACCGACTACGTCTCGCGCATGAAGGAGGGCCAGAAGGCCATCTACTACCTCACGGCCGACAGCTTCACTGCAGCGAAGAACAGTCCCCATCTCGAGGTCTTCCGCGAGAAGGGGGTGGAGGTGCTGCTGCTCTACGACCGGGTTGACGAGTGGCTCATGGCCCATCTCACCGAGTTCGACGGCAGGCCGCTGCGCTCGGTGGCCAAAGGCGACGTGGATCTGTCGGCCCTGGGCGAGGCGGCAACCGAGGAGAAGGCGAAGGCCCAGGACGAGACCTACAAGCCGCTGCTCGAGCGCATCCAGAAGGTGCTCGAGGGCGAGGTCTCCGAGGTGCGCCTGTCGCGGCGGTTGCGGTGCTCCCCATCGTGTATCGTACTGGGCGAGCACGAGATGGCGCTCTACATGCAGCACTTGCTGCGGCGGGCAGGCCATGAGGTCCCCACCAGCAAGCCGGTGCTGGAGATCAACCCCGAGCATCCGCTGGTGCAGCGTCTGAAGGACGAGGCCGATGAGGCGCGCTTCGCCCAGTGGGCGCGGTTACTCTTCGAGCAGGCGGTGCTGGCCGAGGGCGGCCAGCTCGAGGACCCGGGCGGTTTCGTGGCGCGACTCAACAAGCTCATGCTGGCCATGGCCGGTGAAGGCGAGGGGCGTTCGGCCGGGGACGAGGCGGCCGAGCCTCGGGAGGCCTCTTGAGGCCCCGTTTCTGGGAACGCTTTCCGCTCGAGGCACTCACAGCCGAGGAGTGGGAGGCCCTCTGCGACGGCTGCGCCCGCTGCTGCCTGCACAAGGTGGAGGACCCGCGCAACGGCAGGGTGCGCTACACGAACATCGCCTGCCGGCTGCTGGATCTCGAGACCTGCCGCTGCCGGGACTATGGGCACCGGCATGAACGCGTGCCCGACTGCCTGCCGCTCAGTCCGGAGCGCCTGCGTGAGAGCGATTGGCTCCCGGCCACCTGCGCCTACCGCTGCCTGGCCGAGGGCCGCGCCCTGCCCGCCTGGCATCCGTTGATCACCGGCAGCGCCGACAGCGTGCATCAGGCGGGCGTTTCGGTCCGGGGGCTGGCGGTACCCGAGGAGCGAGCGGGGTCGCCCCTGCATCACCTGCTGGACTGGTCGGTGGGGTGAGCGAGGGGGTGCGTATCGACAAGTGGCTGTGGGCGGCGCGGTTCTTCAAGACGCGC
>JALVEU010000204.1 GCA_027030565.1 Gammaproteobacteria bacterium
GGGCTGTTCGCCGCCGCCGGTGTCTGGACCCTGTCCCAAAGGATGCTGCTCGGCGTGGTATTGCTCTCAGGGCTCGGTGTGAAGCTCGGCGCGGAGCAGATGCTCGGGGCCGCGCCCGCCAGCCAGCTCATCGTGGGGGCGCCGGTCATCGTGGACGCCCATCTGTACGGGGCGGCGGCCGGCGCCCTGGTCGCGGCGGCCTGTGCGCTCGGGTCCCGGCGACCCCGCCCTATTGGACCATCTGGTTGAGCTCGAAGATGGGCAGGAGGATGGCCACGACGATGATGAGCACCACGCCGCCCATGACCAGGATCAGGAGCGGCTCGAACAGGGACATGAGGGCACCAATGAGAGTCTGCAGCTCGCGTTCCTGGTGCACGGCGGCACGCTCGAGCATCTCCTCCAGTTCCCCACTGGCCTCGCCGCTGGCGATGAGGTGAATGGTCATGGGGGGGAAATAGCTGGATTGTTCCAATGCCACCCGGATGCTCGATCCTTCGCGCACGTTGTCCGCTGCCGCGAGCACGGCCCTGCGCATGGGCAGGTTGGGCATGACCTCGGCCGAGATGCGCAGCGCGTCGAGCACCGGCACGCCACTGGCGGTGAGGATGCTCAGGGTCCTGGCAAAGCGTGCCGTGTTCACGCCGCGCGTGATCTTGCCTACCAAGGGAAGTCTGAGGACCAGGCCGTGGACCCGGTAGCGAAAGGGCTCCTTGTGCAGTGCGCGTGAGAACAGAAACACGCCCAGACCGATGGCCACCAGCAGATAGATTCCATTGGCCTTGAGGAAGTCGCTGGTGGCGATGAGCGTGCGGGTCAGCCAGGGCAACTCCTGGTCCATGTGCTCGAAGACCTGGACCACCTGCGGCACCACGTAGGTGAGCAACCCCACCACCACGAGGATGGCGATGAGGGTGAGGGTGGCGGGATAGAACAACGCCATGCTGATCTTCTGGCGCATCTCCTGGCGCGCCTCGGCGTACTCCGCCAGCCGGTCGAGCACCGCGTCCAGGTGGCCGGATTTCTCCCCGGCGGCCACGGTGGCCCGGTAAAGCTCGGGGAAGGCACTGGGGAACTGGGCCAGGGCCGCCTCCAGGGTATAACCTTCGTTGACCCGTGCGCGCACGGCCATGAGGATCTTCTTGATGCGCGCCTTGTCGCTCTGACGAGCGACGGTGCCCAATGCCTCTTCCAGGGGGGTGCCCGAGCGCACCAGGGTCGCGAGCTGACGCGTGACCAGAGCCAGCTCGCTGGCACTCAGAGCCCCGCGTGCGCGTTTGGGCCGGCCGGTCTTCTCGGCGGCTTGCTCCTCGCCCAGGGGCTTGACTTCCACCGGCGTGAGGCCCTGGGCACGCAGCTGCTGCCGCACCCCCCGTGCGGTGTCGCCCTCCAGCACGCCGGAACGGGCGCGCCCCGAGCTGGTCAGGGCCTTGAACTCGAATGCCGGCATGGGAGCGGATCAGTCCTCGCGGGTGACGCGCAGGACTTCTTCCAGGGTGGTGCGCCCGTCCAGGACCATGCGCATGCCCCAGGCACGGATGCTGGGGGTCAGCGTGCGGGCATAGCGGTCCAGCTCCTCTTCGGAGGCCTGATCGTGGATCATGCGGCGCATCTCCTCGTCCACGATCACCAGCTCGTAGATGCCCGATCGGCCACTGTAGCCCGTGTTGTTGCAGCTCGGGCAGCCGACCGGGGAGTAGAGGAAGGGGGGATCCTGCTCGTCCAGATCGGGATCCGCGGTACGCAGCAGCTGGATCTCCGACTCGTCGGCCGGATGCGCCCTACGACACTCCGGACAGACCAGGCGCACCAGGCGCTGGGCCAGCACGCCCACCAGGCTGGAGGAGAGCAGGAACGGCTCCACGCCCATGTCGCGCAGCCGCGTGATGGCGCCCACCGCGGTATTGGTGTGTAGAGTGGAGAACACCATGTGGCCGGTCAGGGACGCCTGGACGGCGATCTGCGCCGTCTCCAGGTCGCGGATCTCACCCACCATCACCACGTCCGGGTCCTGGCGCAGGATGGCGCGCAGGCCGCGGGCGAAGGTCATGTCCACCTTGGGGTTGACCTGGGTCTGACCGATACCGTCGATGAAATACTCGATGGGGTCCTCCACCGTGAGGATGTTGCGCTGGCGGTCGTTGATCTCCATGAGCGCCGCGTACAGCGTGGTGGTCTTACCCGAGCCCGTGGGCCCAGTGACGAGGAAGATGCCGTGCGGCTTGCGGATGATCTGGCGGATCTGCTCGTGGATCTCGGCCGGCATGCCGAGCTGGGAGAGATTGAGCCGTCCGGCCTGCTTGTCCAGCAGGCGCATGACCACGCGCTCGCCGTGACCCGAGGGCAGGGTGGAGACGCGCACGTCCACGGCGCGGCCCGCCACGCGCAAGGAGATGCGCCCGTCCTGGGGCAGGCGCTTTTCCGCGATGTCCAGGCGTGCCATGACCTTGATGCGCGAGACGATGACCGGACCCATGTTGCGAGGGGGGCGCAGCACTTCGCGCAGCACGCCGTCGACGCGGAAGCGGACGGAGAGGTGCGATTCGAAGGTCTCGATGTGGATGTCCGAGGCGTTCTCACGCACCGCCTCGGTGAGCAGTGCATTGATCAGCCGGATGATGGGTGCGTCGTCCTCGGACTCCATCAGGTCCTCGGGCTCGGGCAGCGACTCGGCGAGCAGGTCCAGGTCCAAGTTCTCGCCGAAGTCCTCCATCATGGCCATGGCGTCGCCAGTGCCGCTGTTGTAGACGGTGGCCAACAAGGCATCGAACTCGGTCTCGCT
>JALVEU010000205.1 GCA_027030565.1 Gammaproteobacteria bacterium
TGACCGATTTCGGGGCTTTCCTTGGAATCCGCGGTCACGATGGCGTAAACCCCGGTCACGATCCCCGTAATCTCACCCAACTCACTGGAATTCTTTCACTTTATCCGGCACAACCGTCGCCTTTTGCCTGAGGAGACGGGGAATGCCGGCAACGAGGATTCCAATGAAGAAAATCATCGAAGTACTGCGCCTCAAGTACGAGGCCCAACTCAGCCACGAGAAGATTGCCCGCGCCTGTCAGCTCTCCAAGGGTGCGGTCAGCAAGTATGTGAGCCTTGCCCGGGTCAAGGGCATCACCTGGCCCCTGCCCGAGGGGGTGGACGAGGTCGCCCTCGAGGCCCTGCTGTTCCCGGCCAGGGAGAAGCCGGAGCGCTTCGTCCAGCCGGACTGCTTCCAGATCCACCAGGAACTCAAGCGGAAGGGGGTAACCCTGCAACTGCTGTGGGCCGAGTATGTGGCCCGGCACGAGGCGCGAGCCTACCGCTACAGCCGCTTCTGCGAGCTCTACCGCCAGTGGGGGGCGAAGCAGAAACGCAGCATGCGCCAGCAGCACCGGGCCGGTGAGAAGGCCTTCATCGATTACTGCGGCCCCACCGTCGAGGTGGTCGATCGCCATACCGGCGAGATCCGCAATGCCCAGGTCTTTGTCGGGGTACTCGGGGCCTCCAGCTACACCTACGCCGAGGCCACCTGGAGCCAGTCGCTGCCCGACTGGATCGGTTCCCACCAGCGCATGCTGCGCTTCTTCGGCGGGGCCCCGGAACTGCTGGTGCCGGACAACCTCAAGGCGGCGGTCACCCACGCCTCGCGTTATGCGCCGAAGATCAACGACACCTATGCCGAGCTGGCGGCCCACTACGGCACTGCTGTGCTACCGGCCCGGCCCTACAAGCCGAAGGAGCGCGCAGCCTGCCCTCGGGGTACAAGGCCAAGGCCGAGGTGGCAGTGCAGGTGGTCGAGCGCTGGATCCTTGCCCGGTTGCGGTACCGGACCTTCTTCTCTCTCGCTGAGTTGAACACCGCCATCGCCGAGCTGCTGCCCGAGCTGAACCAGCGACCCTTCCAGGGACGCAGCGAGAACCGCCAGGACCTGTACGAGGCTCTGGACCGGCCCGCCCTCAGGCCACTGCCTGCCGATGACTACGAATACGCCGAGTGGCGTCATGCCAAGCCCGGCATCGACTACCACGTCGAGGTGGACAAGCGCCTCTATAGCGTCCCCCACGCCCTGGTTGGTCAGGTCCTGGACCTGCGCATCACCGCTACCACCGTCGAGGTGATGCACAAGGGCAAGCGGGTCGCCAGTCATGCCCGTCACGGCGAGGGGCGCTACAGCACCGAGACCGCTCATATGCCCAAGTCCCACCAAGCTCACCGGGAGTGGTCGCCGGGGCGCTTCATGAACTGGGCCGCCGACATCGGGCCCTGTACCGCCCAGGTGGTCAAGCAGCAACTCGAAGGCCGGCCCCATCCCGAGCACGGCTACCGCGCCTGCCTGGGACTGCTCAACCTGGCCAAACGCTATGACCGCCCCCGCCTGGAGAAGGCCTGCGAGCGGGCCCTGACGATCCGCTCGGCCAACTATCACAGCGTAGCCTCCATCCTCAAGCAGGGCCTCGATCGGCTACCGCCCGAGGAGGAGGTCAGCACCCAGGAAGAACTGCCCCTGCACGGCAACGTGCGCGGTGCCGGCTACTACCACTGAGGGAGGAGAAGATCATGTTGAACCAACAGACCACCGGACAACTGCGCGCCCTCAAGCTCACCGGCATGCTCGAGGCCTGGGAGCAGCAACGCGAGCAGCCGCAGACCCATGACCTGAGCTTCGACGAGCGTCTCGCCCTGCTGGTCGAGCGCGAGGTACTGCACCGCGAGAACCGGCGGCTGGCCCGCCTGCTCAAGGCCGCCAGGCTGCGGGTCAACGCCTGTATCGAGGACATTGACTACCGCCATCCCCGGGGGCTGGAAAAATCCCGCATGGCGGCCCTGGCGAGCGGTGACTGGATCCGCCAGTCGCTGAACCTGTGTATCACCGGCCCCACCGGCTGCGGCAAGACCTGGTTGGCCTGTGCCCTGGGCAACCAGGCCTGCCGTCAGGGCCTGTCGGCGCGCTACCTGCGCCTGCCCACCCTGTTCGAGCAGCTGCGCATCGCCCACGGAGACGGCTCCTGGCCCCGCCTGATGAATCAGCTGCTCAAGATGGACCTGCTGATCCTCGACGACTGGGGCATCCAGAAGGTCACCGCCGCCCAGCGGCAGGACCTGATGGAGGTCATCGAGGATCGGCATGGCCGCCGATCTACCCTGATCGCCAGCCAGCTACCCACCGAGCACTGGCACGACTACATCGGCGAGGCAACCCTCGCAGACGCCATCCTCGACCGCCTGCTGCATGGGGCACACCGTCTCGAGCTGCGAGGTGAATCGATGCGGAAGCTGGCTGCCGGCTTGACGGATCGTGACCGCTCAGCATAGAAAACCCACTCCAGTGACGGACCGGTGAGTGCAGCGGTCACGATCAGTGGAATCAGCGGTCATCTTCAGTGGAATGCGCACCTCCACGTCGATCTGATGACGGGTGCGTCGGAAGACCCGGCGCAACGCATTGAAGCCGAGCGTCTTCCACAGCTCATTGAGTGCCCAGACCGAACCGAGTGTCCTTGCAGACTCGAAGCTGACATCCGGTGTTGCGGCTTCGCCGAGCACGGGCTTTCGCCCTGTGGCTTTGAGTAGGCCATTGATGACGGCGTCGAGAGAATCACCGACTTGGTCGAC
>JALVEU010000206.1 GCA_027030565.1 Gammaproteobacteria bacterium
GCTGCGCCTGACGGCCGCCGGTCGGGTGCTGCTCCAGTTGGCCGACGAGGCGCTGCCGCGCGTGGAGCGCACCGAGGCGCGGCTGCAGGAGATCGCCCGTGGGCGTGCGGGGCGCCTGCACATCGCCGTGGAATGCCTGCCCTGTGCGGGGTGGCTGGCACCGGCCCTGAGTGCCTTCATGCGGGACTGGCCCGGGGTGGACGTGGACCTGACCACGCGTTTTCAGGGCGCGCTGGCGGCGGCACTGTTGAGCGGCGAGATCGACGCGGGGATCACGCCCGATCCGGTCCCCGCCCCGGGACTCGCGTGCGTGACGCTGTTTCGCTACACCCTGGGCCTGGTGGTGGGGCGCGGGCACCGGCTCGCGTCTCGGGACCGGTTCGATGCCGCCGACCTCGGCGGGGAGACGCTGCTCACCTATCCGGTACCGCGTGAGCGGTTGGACGCCTTCCGGCTGGTGTTGGAGCCCGCTGGAATGGAGCCGGCCCGGCATCGGGAGGTGAGCGACACGGAACTCATGCTGGGCATGATCGCCGCCGGGCGCGGGGTGGCGCTGCTGCCGCACTGGGTGGTGGCGGCCAGCCCGCAGCGCGCCCAGCTTCGCGTGCTCGACTGGCATCGGGGGCCGCTGGAGAAGCGGTTGTCGCTGCTGGTCCGCGCCGGTGAGCGGCCACAGGCCTGGATGCAGGCGTTCGTGGCGGGTCTGCGCGCCGGCGCGGCCCGGATGGAGGCCGAGGGCGGCGTCCGGGTGTAGGCGGATGCCCCGGCCGGGGGTCCGTCTGGGACTACGGCGTGGACTGCTGGATCTCGGCCTGGACGTGGGCCACGCGGGTGATGCGCGGCTTGAGGGCCTTGAGGTCCTTGGGCAGGCCGTTGAGTGCCCGCTGAGCGGCGTTGCGCGTGGCGAAATCCCCATAGATGAGGACGTACTGCGGACCGCCGCTGCGGTTCCTGCGGTAGTAGGCCATGGTCTCGGGCAGCGGGAAGGCGCGGGCGATGAAGCCCATGGCCCGCTCGTTGGGTGTCTCCAGCAGCCGGAGCGTGTAATGATCCGGCGGCAGCGCCATGATCCACACCTCACGCAGGAGCTTGGCAGGGTGTCGCGCCGGGTTCGCGCTGCTGGGCACGCCGAGCCGGGTCCCCAGCAGGCGGGCGGCCTCCCGGCCCTGGGCCGTCCCGGCGAAGTCTTTCAACAACTGTTCTCCATAGCGCTCGAAGGCCGCGTTGTCACCGCTCTTGTCCGCGATACGCATGGCGAGCAACAGGGCCTTGGGTGTGGGCGCGGCGTATTCGAAGTAGCTGCGGATGGCCCGCTGTGCCTGGGGGTAGCGCTGCTTGTCGAAGTAGATGCGCGCGAGCTGGTAGTAGGCCACGGCGAGCGTGGGATCGGCCTCCACGGCGGCCCGGAAGTATTGGGCCGCCCGATCGGCGTCGGGGATGCGCAGCGCGCACAGCCCCGCGTTGGCGAAGGCCACGGCGCGCAGATGGGGCTCGGGGTCCTCGGCCAGGCGCAGGAACAGCCGTTCGCCCTCGGCCGTGGAGCCCTGCTGGCAGAGGAAACGGCCGTAGTCGTTGACGACCGCCGGATCGTCCGGCGCCAGCTCCAGGGCCTTCAGGTAGTACTTGCGGGCCAGGCCGGGTTGTCGGTTGGCCGCGTAGATGCGACCGGCCTCCATGTAGGCGCGGGGATTGGTCGGATCGTGTTCCAGCGCCTTGAGTACACGGCGCAGGGCGAGCTCCGGATTGCCCCGCTGCAGCATCTCCTCGGCGGCTTGCAGGTGCACTCGGGCGATGTCCGCGTCCTTGGGGGAGACACGCGGCCCGCCGGTGGAGGCGCAGCCACCCAGGACCAACAAGGCCGCCAGGAGCGCGGCGAACCCCGCGCCCGCCGGGTAGCGCGATTGAGTACCATGAGAGCGCACGTGATCCATTCGGCGACGTTCGGGAACCTACCTGGGGCGCCCATCCTGCCAGATTTGGCCTGCGGATGAAACGGCAGGCCTCCGGGAAAGCGACGAGTTCACAACATGAGGGGACTGGAGTGGCCACGGCGGGTGGGATGGTGAATGCCGGGCAACGGGCGTTGCGGTTCCGGCGTCCCGAGTCCGTGCTGGTCGTGGTCCACACGCCGGACGGACGCGTGCTGTTGCTGCGCCGCCGCGCCCCCGGCGGGTACTGGCAGTCGGTGACCGGCGCGCTGCACTGGGGTGAGACGCCGTCCGAGGCCGCCTGCCGTGAGCTCCACGAGGAGACGGGGCTGGGCTGCGCGGGTCTGGAGCCCTGCGGTCCCAGCGCCTGGTTCGAGATCTATCCGCAGTTCCTGGACCGTTACGCCCCCGGCGTCACCCACAATCTGGAGCACGTCTTCCGCCTGGAGCTGCCCGAGCCCGTTCCGGTGCGCACCGCGCCCGCCGAGCACGACGCCTGGCAGTGGATGGAGCGCGAAGCGGCGTTGCGCCGCGTGGGCTCCCGCACCAATCGCGCCGCCATCCTGCGGTGCGTACCGGATTCGCGGCTGTGAGCGACGGGCCACTGGTGGTGCTGGTGCACGGGTTGTGGATGACCGGCCTGGAGATGCTGCCGTTGCAACGGCGCCTGGAACGCTGCGGCTTTCCCTGCCGGCGCTTCCGCTACGCTTCGGCGCGCCGGTCGGTGCGCGAGAACGCGCAGCGCCTCCATGCATTCGTCCAGGCCTTGGGCGCGCGGCGGGTGCATTTCGTCACCCACAGCCTGGGCGGGTTGGTGGTGCACCACTTGTTCGACCTGTCC
>JALVEU010000207.1 GCA_027030565.1 Gammaproteobacteria bacterium
CATAGGCATCGGTGGGGTCGGCCTCCACCACCTTGCGAAAGTGCCCGGCTGCGGCGGCGGCATCCCCCTCGTACAGGCGCAGCAGGCCGGCCACATATTGGGCGCGCAAGTGATCGGGGTGTCGCTCCAAGACCCGTTCGGCCAGGGACAGGGCCTTGTCTGTGTCACCCTCCTGGTTGCGGTTCAGGGTGGCGATGGCCAGATTGACGACCAGGTCGGGGTCGTCCGGGTAGGCCTCGACCAGGGCCTGGAAGACCTTGCGGGCGCCCTCGTAGTCGTAGCGGCCCATGAGCGCCACCGCGCGGTTGTTGCGCGTAACCACCTCCGGAGGCCACTTCGGCTCGGCGGGCTCTCTGGCTGCAGTCACCGCCTGTTTCTCGACGTTGCGGGCCGTGGGGGACTCCTCGTCCCGGGAGCAGCCGGCGAGGGCGATCGCGAGGGCGAGCAAGGGGGGCAGCAGCCAAACGATGCGGGTCATGGACGACGCGAGCGCTCCAGCGACGGTTCGAACCGAGGTCGCGTAGTGTAGCAACGACGCTGGCACGGTGTCGGGCGCGGGCTCAGTACGGCTCCGGTGTCGGATAGTCGCGGAACGGGCCTTTCAGGTTCAGCGGCGGGGGCTGCCAGATGGGATCGTTCTCGAGCCACAGCCCGCGACACGGGCGCTTTTCTTTGTAGGCGTCCAGGCAGCGCTGCAGCTCCGGGAGGAGGTCGAAGCGTCCGATCCCCAGGGCTGCGGCCATCACCCGGGCCTGGTGCTCTAGGGCCTCGTCGTAGCGCCCGTTCTCGGCCAGTGCCATGGCGAGCAGCTCCTCGTGGGGCGGCGAGGGCTGTTTGTCCACGAGGGCCTGCGCCAGGGCCAGGGCCTTGCGCCCGTCCCGCGCCTCGGGGTCGGGGCTGGTGGCGAGCAGGCGTGCCAGGGCGTAGGTGACCAGGAGATTGTCGGGCTCGGTCTCATGGGCCTCTTCCAGGAGCCGCCGCACGCGGGCGTGGTCGGCGCCGGCGCGTAGCAGGGCCAGGGCCTGGTAGAGGCGTGCAGTGTGGTTGCGCACCGACGCCCTGGCCGCCACCGCCAGGTCCTCGGCCGCCTGAGCGTACTGGCCGCGCCGGTATTCGATGAGCCCTTTGAAGTAGTGCGCCCCCGCGTGATTCGGCTCGGCGGCGATGGCACGCCGGTAGTGGGCGAGCGCCCCATCCAGGTCGCCGTCGGCCTGCACCAGCAGGCCCATCAAGAAGTTGGCCAGCGGGTGGTCCGGGTCGCGGCGCAGGGCCTCGGCGAGCTGCTTGCGCGCGGCGTCATCGTCGCCGGCCAGGAACAGGGCCCGAGCGTAGCTCACCCGCAGCGCCACGTTGTCCGGGTTGAGCTTCAGGGCCTGACCCCAGGCCTCGACGGCGTCGTCGTAGCGGCGCTCCAGGAGGGCCACGAGCCCCTGGTGGAGGCGGGCCAGGCCACCGCGCATGAGTCCGTCCAGGTAATCGACCATGGGATCGGGGATCCGGACCCGGCCGTCGCCGAACCGGGCCAGCACCGTTCGGGCCTTGTCCGTTTCCCCGAGACCCCGGTAGGCCATGGCCAGCGGGTAGTAGGCGCGCGAGGCGTTGGGTTGGGCGGCGAGGAATCGTTCCAGGCGCTCGGCGGCCTCGCCAAACCGGTGTTGCTTGAGCGCGATGCGTCCCAGCGCATAGTCCACGAGCGGTTGCAGCGCCTCGTCGTGGAAGGGGCGTTGTAGGAGTTTGGCGGCCTCTTGGTCCCGGTTCAGCTCCAGGAGCACGAGGGCCAGGCGCAGGCGTGCGTGTTCGTTCCCCGGATCGAGCTCCAGCACCCGGCGATAGGCCTGCACCGATTTCTCGAGCTGGGTGGTCTGTTCACCCAGATAGCCCAGGAAGTAGGGCCAGCGCGGGCTGTCGGGGTCCAGGCGCGAGGCGTTCACATAGGCCGGCTCGGCCGGGATGTACACGTGATGCGCGTGGTAGGCCTCGCCCAGCTTGCCGAAGGCCTTGGCCAGCAAGCGGCGCGAGACCCGTTTCTCCAGGGCCTCGGCGGTGTCCGCACGCTGTTTCTCCAGGGTCTCGCGGACCTCGGGCTCCACCTCGGACAGGTCCGGGACGGGGATCGGCTCCAACCGGATCGCCTGGCCGGCGTATTCGACGGGCTGCGGCTGGGAGAGGGGGTCGGCGGCGGACAAGGCCGGTGCCGCGAGCAGCACGGCCAGCGCCGCGAGCAAGGCGCGCAGCGCCCAGATGAAGGGCGCGGGTGCCGTAACGGAATCGAACGCCGCTCGCCCAGGGGGCATACCGTGCACTGGTGTAGAGGGCATCACGGCTTGCGGGCCGTCTTGCCGGTTCGGGCCGGGAGCCCCTTGCCCTCGCCCTGACGCAGGGTGTGCCAGGTGTTGGGCTTGAGGCCGGTCCACTGCTCCCGTCCACCGTCGGGCCAGGTGACGGTGAGGGTCTTGGGCCGGGACTTGCCGAGCCCCACCAGGATGCGCGGCGAGTGGGCCGAGGCATAGCTGCCGTCGCTGCGCACCCGCCGCCACAGGACCGGCCCCCGGTCCCGCTCGACCCGCACGCGGGCGCCGTAGGCGTCGCGGCCGTGGGTGTCCACCAGGCGCAGTCCGATCCAGCCCTGTGCGTTGCCGATCCGGTTGACGAGCAGGCGCGCCGGGCCGTTGCTGTTGACGATCACCGCATCCAGGTCACCGTCGTTGTCGATGTCGCCCATGGCCACGCCGCGGCTCACCTCGGGCACCTGGAACACCC
>JALVEU010000208.1 GCA_027030565.1 Gammaproteobacteria bacterium
CCTGGGACTGGAGGGGGAAGTAGTGCTCCACGAAGGGGGGCCAGTCGGCCCGCTTGCCGGTGGCGTACAGGCCCACCTCGCGCTTGAACTCCTTGAGCAGGCTGATGGTGTCGTACTCAGGGTGGCCCTGGAAGAAGACGGTGCGGAAGCCGTCCGGAGAGACGGCCAGATGGACGCCGGCCTGGGGGCTCTCCACGAGGACGTGGACACCGGCGGCCTCGAACTGCGCGCGGTCGATCTGGTTGAAGCGCGAGTGGGGTACGTCGAAGCGGGTGTTGACGTCGCCCACCAGCGGATGGCTGCGGTCCACCACATGGTGCGAGTAGACACCCCAGCGCTTGCCGCTGGGCAGCCGGTAGCGCTTCTGCCCGTAGCGGAACTGCATCACCGCGTGCGTGGCAAGGCAGGAGCACAGCACCGAGGTGACGTGTTCCAGCGCCCAGTCCACCACCTCGATGAGCGGGTGCCAGAAGGCCTCCTGGTCGAGATCGGGGTGGGTGACGTTGGCACCCGTGATGATCAGCGCATCGAGGCCCGCCTCGCGCAGGTCCTCGAAGCGGTCGTAGTAGCGCTCGATGTGGGACCGGGCCTTCTCGCCCCGAGGGAGCTCGGGGAGGGTGAAGGGGTGCATGTAGAACTGGGCGATGGGGTTGCTCTCGCCCACCAGGCGGAAGAACTGGCGCTCGGTGGCCTCCAGGGCGGCGTCCGGCATCATGTTGAGCAGGCCGATGTGCAGGGCGCGGATGGTTTGCCGCTCGGCGCGCTCGGGGGAGAGCACCGTCTGGCCCTCGCGGCGCAGGCGTTCGTAGGCGGGCAGCGCGTTGTGGGCGACCAGGGGCATGGGAGGTCAGCTCTACTGGGTCGGGCCCTCACCCCAACCCCTCTCCCTGGGGGAGAGGGGCTCTCGGGGGCTCGGTGTGTGCCGGATGCGGCGCCGGGGCGCCTTATCCGGCCTACGGGCGTGTTGAAATGGAGGCTGGCCCTCACCCCAATCCCTCTCCCTGGGGGAGAGGGGCTTCAGGCAATCGTAGGCCGGATAAGCGCAGCGCATCCGGCGGGGCGTGTACAACATGCCCTCACGCATCGACGGTCTCCTCGCTGCGCGCGATGGCGGTCTCCAGCAGGTCGAGGAAGTCCTGCTCGTCGCGGATCGCGGCGACTTCCTGGGAGGTGACGGTGTAGCCATAGGGCCCGGCGATGGCCTCGTAGCGCGGGATGCGCGAGCGGAACAGGCGCGGGAACACCCAGCGGGTGAAGTCGTCCGGGTCCATCTGGGCGGCGTACTCCAGCCCCTGCTCCTCGAGGTAGGTATCGAGCTGGGCATCCAGGAATTCAGGCCGGTAATACAATGGCTTGGGGTCACTTTGTGCGCGTTCGATGAGCTTGCGCTCCTCGGCCTCGTCGGTGACCTGGATATAGAGGATCAGGGTGTGCCGGGCCAGGAGCTCGATGATGCCGGGCTCGTCCAGCTCGCAGAGGGACCCGCCCACGTCGTTGACGAAGTGGTCGTAGCCGTAGATCTCGCGGGCCTTGCGGATGAATTCGGGCACGTCGCGCATGGCGGCGATCTCGGCCTCGCGGTACAGGCGCTGGCGACGGACGAACTCGCCCAGGGGCACGCCGCCGCGTTCCGGGTCGCCGGGCTTGCCCACGAAGGACAGCACGGGCCCGAGATCGTCCACCTTGATGTTGTTGCGGATGTAGATCCAGTCGCGGCGCAGCAGGTCGCGCAGGAAGGGGACCTGCATGGCCTGCTGCTTGATGAGGTCCAGAATGGGCTCGTCCAGATAGCGCGTGCCGATCCGGTAGTCCCCGGAGTAGTGGAACCAGTGGTGAGCACGCAGCAGGGCGGAGAGGTGGGTCTTGCCCACCCCGGACATGCCGAGCAGCGTCACCGACTTGTGGCGCCAGGCGCGAAAGGATTCGACGGTGAACTTCAAGCGCGCTCCCCCTTTGCGGCGAGGCCCCATTGTACGCAGGCACGGGATCGGGCGGAATGCCCGCGTGGCGGTCATGCAGTATCATCCGGCGGCCATGCATCCTGCACCCCATACGCCACCGCGGGCAGGCCGCCTCGGCCAGGCGACCGTCCACGACCTCACCCACGACGGGCGGGGCGTGGCGCGCGTGGAGGGCAAGGTGGTGTTCATCGAGGGCGCCCTGCCCGGCGAGCGGGTGCGTTACGAGCGGACCCGGCGCAAGCCCGACTTCGACGAGGGGCGGGTGGTGGAGGTGCTGGAGCCCTCGCCGGAGCGGGTCGAGCCCGGCTGTGCACACTTCGGCGTCTGCGGCGGTTGCGTGTTGCAGCATCTCGCACCGGAGGCCCAGATCCGCATCAAGGAAAAGCTGCTGCTGGACAGTCTGAAGCGAATCGGAGGCGTGCGGCCCCAGCGGATGCTCACGCCGCTCACCGGTCCGGTCTGGGGCTACCGGGGCCGGGCGCGCCTGGGCGTCAAGTACGTGCGCAAGAAAGGCCGGGTGCTGGTGGGGTTTCGCGAGCGCAACAAGCGCTACGTGGCCGATCTGGAGCGCTGCCCGGTGCTGGCGCCGCCGGTGGACGGGCTGTTGCGCCCGCTGGGCGAGCTCATCGGCACCCTCGGCCTGCGCGAACGCATCCCGCAAGTGGAAGTAGCGGCAGGCGGCGAGCGGGTGGCGCTGGTGCTGCGGGTGCTGGATCCACCCAGCGACCGGGACCGGGCGGCCATGGAGGCGTTCGAACGTCTCCACGGGGTGGACATCTGGCTGCAGCCCAAAGGA
>JALVEU010000209.1 GCA_027030565.1 Gammaproteobacteria bacterium
CTTGCCCTCCTTCTCCAGCTCGCGACCCTCGTTGCGCGCCTTGACGCAGGCCTCCAGGGCCACGCGGTTGGCCGCGGCACCGGCCGCGTTGCCCCAGGGATGGCCCAGCGTGCCGCCCCCGAACTGCAGCACCGCGTCGTCGCCGAAGATGGTCACCAGCGCCGGCATGTGCCAGACGTGGATGCCACCGGAGGCCACCGCGAAGGCACCGGGCATGTAGCCCCAGTCCTGATCGAAGAAGATGCCTCGGGATCGATCCTCCTTGATGTAGGGTTCGCGCAGCAGGTCAATCCAGCCCAGGGTGGCCTGCCGGTCGCCCTCCAGCTTGCCCACCACCGTGCCCGTGTGCAGGTGGTCACCGCCCGACAGGCGCAGGATCTTGGCCAGCACGCGGAAGTGGATGCCGTGCTTGGGGTGGCGGTCCAACACGGCGTGCATGGCCCGATGGATGTGCAGCAGCAGGCCGTTGTCCTTACACCACTGGGCCAGGCCCGTATTGGCACAGAAGCCGCCGGTGATGTAGTCGTGCATGATGATGGGTGCGCCCAGCTCCTTGGCATATTCGGCGCGCTTGAACATCTCGTCCGGCGTCGGCGCAGTGACATTCATGTAATGCCCCTTGCGCTCGCCGGTCTCCTGCTCCGCCTTGCGGATGGCCTCCATGACGAAGTCGAAGCGCTGGCGCCAGTGCATGAAGGGCTGGGAGTTGACGTTCTCGTCGTCCTTGGTGAAGTCCAGCCCGCCGCGCAGGCACTCGTAGACGGCCCGCCCGTAGTTCTTGGCCGACAGCCCCAGCTTGGGCTTGATGGTGCAGCCCAGCAGTGGGCGGCCATACTTGTCCAGCTTGTCGCGCTCCACCTGGATGCCGTGGGGCGGACCATTGCAGGTGTTCACGTAGGCGATGGGGAAACGCACGTCTTCCAGTCGCAGGGCGCGCAGCGCCTTGAAGCCGAACACATTGCCCACCAGCGAGGTGAAGACATTGACCACCGAGCCCGGCTCGAACAGGTCGATGGGATAGGCGATGAAGGCGTAGAAGCTCTCGTCGTCGCCCGGTACGTCCTCGATGCGGTAGGCGCGGCCCTTGTAGTGGTCCAGGTCGGTCAGCAGGTCCGTCCAGACCGTGGTCCAGGTGCCCGTGGAAGACTCGGCGGCCACGGCGGCTGCGGCCTCCTCACGCGGCACACCGGGCTGTGGTGTGACCTTGAAACAGGCCAGCAGATCGGTGTCGGAGACCGGATAGTCCGGCTCCCAGTAAGTCTCGCGGTACTCTTTGACGCCCGCCTGATAAGTCTTCACTGCCATGAGCAGCTCCTCTTTGGTCGCAACACTGGTGAATGCAGCCGCCCCGGGATCGGTCTCGAGGCGCATCGATCCGGCCACCTGGGGACATCCCCCGCCGGAATTGCACGCTACTTTAAGCGGTTTTGTTGATAAACAAAAATGAGTTATTTTTATCATTCAAGCAAAGTTATGCTTATGACATGATGCGCGCACGGGCCGGTCCATCCTGTCGAGCCGCAGCCCACTGCGAGCTGGACCTCGAACCCGCCCGTGCCCGGCCTTTGCGCATGACATCGATCTGAATCCATGCGCCCCACCCTGCAACAGCTCCGAGTCTTCGATGCGGTGGTGCGCAACGGCAGCATCACCCGCGCCGCCGAGGAGCTCTATCTCACCCAGCCCGCCGTCTCCATCCAGGTGAAGAAACTGGAGGCCCTGGTGGGGCTGCCCCTGCTGGAGCAGGTCGGACGGCGGCTGCACCCCACCCAGGCGGGCCGCCGGGTGCACGCCAGTGCCAGGCGCGTCCTCACGGAACTGGAGGCCCTGGAGGAGTCCGTGGTGGAACTCAAGGGCGTGGTCAAGGGCGAGCTGCGCATCGGCGTGGTGACCACGGCCAAGTACTTCATGCCGCATCTGCTCGGTGCATTCGTCGAGCGGCATCCACAGGTGGAACCCCGCCTCACGGTCACCAACCGGGCACAGGTCCTGGCCCGGCTACAGGCCAACGAGGACGACCTGCTCATCATGGGCCAGGTGCCCGAGGGCCTGGACGTGGAGGCCCATCCCTTCCTGGACAACGACCTGGTCGTGGTGGCGCATGCGGGGCATCCCCTGGCCAGGGAACGCCGCATCCCCATGGGCCGGCTCTGCGAGGAGCGCTTCCTGGTTCGTGAGCAGGGTTCCGGCACCCGGCTGGCCATCGAGGCCGTGATGGCCGAACGTGGACAGGCCATCGAGCCCTACATGGAGCTGGGCGACAGCGAGGCCATCAAGCACGGCATCCTGGCCGGCCTGGGAATCTCTGTGATGTCGCGGCACAACATCCGGCTCGAATTGGAGGCCGGCAGTCTGGTGATCCTCGACGTGGAGGGTTTTCCCCTCCGGCGCAAGTGGTACGCGGTCCATCCACGGACCAAGAAGCTCTCCCTCACGGCCCGCACCTTTCTGGACTTCATCCTGACTCGTGCGGGTACGGTGCTCTCCTAAAAACTCGGTTCCCACCGGCCCTCTCGTCTTCCCTCATCGCTGGGGTCACCCGGCCCGGGTTCACCGGGTACCCGAACGCGCCGTGCGGTCCCGCTCGCGGAGCCACTGGAGCTTCTCTCGGATCCGGCGCTCCAGTCCCCGGTCGACTGGCTCATAGTAGCGCCGCCCCTCCAGCTCGGACGGCAGATAGGTCTCGCCTGCGGCGTACGCATCGGGTTCGTCGTGGGCATAGCGATAGTCCTTTCCATACCCCAGCGCGCGCAT
>JALVEU010000210.1 GCA_027030565.1 Gammaproteobacteria bacterium
GCAGTTTCGATGCCGTGATCAGCATCCACGCGGCCATGAACATCGCCGATCGCGAGACCCTGTACCGGGAGATGGCGCGGGTGCTGAAACCGGGCGGCGTGCTCGCCCTCTACGACGTCATGCGCCAGGAGGAGGGAGATCTGCTGTTCCCGGTGCCCTGGGCCGACTCGCCCGCCATCAGCCATCTGCTGACCCCGGAGAAGACCGGCGCCCTGCTGGAGCAGGCGGGCATGGAGGTGACCCTGGCCGAGGACCGCACCGCCATGGCGCAGGCGTTCTTCCGCCAGGTGTTGACCGACTCGCCGCAGCCGGACGCCGCCCCGGCGCCGCAGCTCGCCATGCAGGATGCCCGGACCAAGCTGCGCAACGCCTTCACCAACATGGAACGTGGCCTGATCGCCCCGGTGCTGATGGTCGCCAGGTGCCGCGACGACCAGGCGAACGAGTCCGGCTCCCGGGACTGAAACCGCTCACCCTGGACCCCTCCGCCGGGTCAGCATCACCAGCAGGACACCGATCAATACCAGCGCCGCACCGAGGACCTGGGGCAGGGCCATGGCCTCGTCGAGCACCAGGTAGGCCAATATCAACGTGGAGACCGGGCCGACAGTGCCGATGATGGCGGCACGGTCGGCGCCGATGCGTCGGATACCGGCATTCATGAGAAAAGCAGGGAGCACGGTCGATATCAGCGCCAGCCCCACCGCCAGCCACAGGACATCCGGAGATACCGCCAGCCGCGCGAGCGGGCGGGTGAGCAGGAAGTGCGCGATGGTCACCGCGCAGGCGACCGACATCGAATAGGCGGTAAAGCGCCTCGCGCCGAAGCGCGGAATGTAGTGGCCGCTCGCGGTCATGTAGACCGCGAAGGTGACAGCGCTGCCGAGCACCAGCAATGCCCCGAGGGTGATGTCGGGGGCGCCGGACAGGGGCTGTCCGCCATACACGAAGCCGATACCGGCATAGCTGAGCAGCAAGGCCAGCTGCTGGATTCGACTGATGGCACGTCGATAGAGCAGGGCGGTCAACAGGACCACGAAGGTGGGGTAGAGGAACAGGATCAGCCGCTCCAGGCCCGCTGGGATGTGCTCCAGACCCTTGAAGTCCAGAAAGCTGGCCAGGTAGTAGCCGAGCACGCCCAGCGACAGCAGCGCGGCCCAGTCGCTGCGACGACGTTCAGCCTCCACCGCCTTGCCTTGCCACAGGGCGACGGCCAGAAAGAACGGCAGCGCGATCAGCATCCGAAGCGTCATCAGGGTGATGGCATCCACCTGGGCGCTGTCGGCATAGGCCAGCTTGATCAGGATGGACTTCGAGGAGAAGCCGATGGCGCTGAGCAGGATCAGCGCACCGCCGAGCAGGGCCCGCGGTCGGGGTTGGTCGGTGGATTCCATGGATGGCCTCCAATGGGGGCAGCCACGGATCCGACGGCGAGCTCTGTATAAGACGAGGGCAGTCGCGGCGGGATGCGCGGCTGCCGATGAGTGAAACGATCAGGTCAGATGCAAACGGCAGCAGCGGACGCGCAGGGGCCAGCGCAGTCGCCACTTGCGGCGGTTCCCTGAGGCAGGACCGGTCATCATCGACTGGATCATGACTGCAGGCTAACGCGCACCTGCGCCTTTCGTCAAAGCAGGGCCTTGAGCGGGGGACGGCCCTTCCAGGCACTGCCCGTTACAGAAGCAGCCTTTCCCTGGTCGGCGTGCCGCCGCCTTGCGGGCGAGCCGCGGTGCCGGCGCAGGATTCGCCCGAAACTGTGTATTGCTTCCGTTTGTCGACGGCCGTCCCGAGCTACAGTATGGATGTGGACGTCAATGGCGTGTTCGCCCGTTGAACAATCTCTTCAGTCCACGAGCATGAACGAGACGTGGAGGACGCCATGGAAATGTTCGGATGGGTGGCACTGCTCTGGCTGATTCCGGCTGTCACGCTGGGTTGGATCCTCTGGCGCTGAGACCCGCACCCCGGCTGCAGCACCAGCCGTTTGAATTCCTCCGCACGAGCAAAGACCACCGCGGCAGCTTGCAGCCTGTCCAGGACAGGCTGCAGCAGCTCACGGCAGCATGCCTGTGTTCGAGCTGACAGCCCGTGATGAGCACATAGGGCCGAGCCGCCGCGCACAGCTCGCCGGCGGCTTCATGGCGGGGGGACACGTATCCCGCCCGTCGGGAGTGGGGAAACCTTTCGTGAATCGCACGATCTCACCGTAGGGCCCCAGGGCCGCGTCATTCGCCAGCGCCGTCGACCCATGTTCATCCTCCCCCGCGCTGGAAAAAAGGCCTGATGTCGGTGAAGAAGGTCTCGGCCTGTTCCCGGTCTGCCTCGGGAAAATAGAAAACGGCATCGAGCTGCGGCAGAGTGAGGGCGCCGATGCGCCGGGGCGGTGCATCCAACAGCTCAATGTGCACACAGGGGCAGCCCTTCAGCGGACGCAACTCGATGGTGGAGCTGGCAGGGTCGAGCTCAAGATAGGGGCAGGCCGCACGCAGTGAGCGCAGGAAGTCTTCACGCGAGATGGCCAGGCGTTTGCGGACCTTCACGCCCACGGGATCTCGTCCGTTTGTGGAGGGCTGGAGTTGCGTTGCCGCTGGTAGCGGTTCGGCATGGGATCTTGGCTCCGCGGCCGACCTCACGTCGCGAGTATAGCAACCGCAAGAGAGCCCTATCGGGGCTCCCAGCAGGGGCCCGCAGCGCTGCACAGCCTGTTTGGAATCGGTTAGAATTCCTAGGCTTGGGGCGGGTTCCGCG
>JALVEU010000211.1 GCA_027030565.1 Gammaproteobacteria bacterium
GCAGGAAGTCCTTGGTGAAGGCCTTGGAGCCCTCGAGCTGGGCGGCCGCCTGGCTGGGCCCGAAGATGGCCAGCCCTGCGGCCCGGAACGCATCGACGATCCCGGCCACCAGGGGCGCCTCTGGGCCCACCACGGTGATGTCCACGCCCCGCTCGACCGCTAGGCGCAGCAGCCCCTCGATGTCGGTGGCCGGCACGGGTGTGTTCTCCACGCCCGGCTCCAGCGCCGTGCCCGCGTTGCCGGGGGCCACGTAGACGGTCTCGACTCGGGGTGAAGCGGCGAGCTTCCAGGCCAGGGCGTGTTCGCGGCCACCGCCGCCCACGACGAGGATCTTCATGGATGTTCGCTCCTGGGCATGTGTGCTCAGTGCCGGAAGTGGCGCATGCCCGTGAACACCATGGCCATGCCATGCTCGTCGGCGGCCTGGATCACCTCGGCGTCGCGCAGGCTGCCCCCCGGCTGGATGACCGCCACGATACCCGCCTCCGCGGCGCGGTCGATGCCGTCGCGAAAGGGGAAGAAGGCGTCCGAGGCCATCACCGCGCCGGCCACCTCCAAGCCCGCCTGGGCGGCCTTCTCGGCGGCGATGCGGGCCGAATTCACCCGGCTCATCTGGCCCGCTCCGACACCGATGGTCTGCCGGTCGCGGCCATAGACGATGGCGTTGGACTTGACGAACTTGCACACGCGCCAGGTGAACAGCAGGTCACGCATCTCTTCTTCGGTGGGTGCCCGCTGGGTCACCACCTCCAGCTTTTCGTAGAGGGCCAGATCCGGGTCTTGCACCAGCAGACCCCCGCGTACGCGCTTGAAATCCATACCGGGCCGCTCCTCGCCCTCCCAAGGGCCGGTGACCAGCAGACGTACGTTCTTCTTCCCCCCCACCACAGCGGGCACGGATTCCTCCACGTCGGGCGCCACGATGACCTCCACGAACTGCCGTTCCAGGATCAGGCGGGCCGTGGCCTCGTCCAGCCGTCGGTTGAAGGCGATGATTCCTCCGAAGGCCGATTCCGGATCGGTCCGGAAGGCGCGCTCGTAGGCCGTGCGCAGGTCCTCGGCCTCGGCCACGCCGCAGGGGTTGGCGTGCTTGACGATCACGCAGCAGGGCGCCTCGAACTGCTTCACGCACTCCAGGGCGGCGTCGGCGTCGGCGATGTTGTTGTAGGACAGCGCCTTGCCCTGCAGCTGACGGGCCCCCGCGATGCCGGAGGCGGTGCGGGGCTCCCGGTAGAAGGCGGCGCGCTGGTGGGGGTTCTCCCCATAGCGCATGGCCTGGGCCTTGTGGAACTGCAGGGTCAGCGTGCGCGGCAGACGGGGCTCGCCGCCCGAGACGCGCTCCCCGAGCCAGTTGGCGATGGCCCCGTCGTACTGCGCCGTGTGGGCGAAGGCCTTGACGGCCAGATCGAAGCGCAGATCGAACGGCAAGGCGCCATCGTGGGCCCGGAGTGTTTCGAGGACCCGCGGGTAGTCCGCCGGATCCACGCAAGGGGCCACGTGGGCGTGGTTCTTCGCCGCCGCGCGGAGCATGGCCGGGCCGCCGATGTCGATGTGCTCGACGGCGCGTTCCAATGTGCACTGCGGATCACTGACCTGGGACTCGAAGGGATAGAGGTTCACCACCACCAGATCGATGGGCAGGATGCCGTGGGCGGCCATGGCCGCGTCGTCGGTCCCACGCCGGCCCAGGATGCCGCCGTGGATCCGGGGATGAAGCGTCTTCAGGCGGCCGTCCATCATCTCGGGGAACCCTGTGTAGTCCGAGACCTCCGTCACCGGGATGCCCGCTTCGTGCAGCAACCGGGCGGTGCCCCCGGTGGACAGCAGCTCCACACCCAGGGCCTGCAGACCCCGGGCGAATTCGACGATGCCCGTCTTGTCGGAGACGGACAGCAGGGCGCGTTGCACACGACGCAGGCCGGAGTCGGTCATCGGGAGCCTCCCGTGTTGGGCAGGGCGCGGATTATATACCGGCCACGGGGCCATGGCGGAGCTGCAGCGCGCCCCGCCCGCGGGTCAATGCAGCAGGTCGTATTGGCGCAGTTTCTTGCGCAGTGTGGCACGGCTCAGGCCGAGCACCCTGGCCGCACGCGACTGATTGCCCCGGCAGTGGTTCATGACGCATTCGAGCAGCGGACGTTCCACCTCCTCGATCACCAGACGGTAGACGTCGGTGGGCTCCTGGTCGGCGAGACTGGTCAGATACCGGTTCAGGGCATCCTTGACGGCACGGTGCAGTGGCTGGGTCCGGTCGGTCACGGTCAAAGGGCAGGACGGCTGGAGTGAGTTCATGCGGCGAGCGTCCCCCGAGGTGGTGTGGTGGCGAGAATCGTTCTGAGTTCGTGTAGCTGGCGCGCGGCCTCGTCGATGGTGGCGAGCTGTCGCCACGCCGCCTCGGCCCCGGGCAGAGGACCGCGTTCAATATAGCGCTTGATGTGTTTGCGTGCGAGCCGTACGCCCCGCGCCGGGCCGTAGAACCGATGGATCGCCCGGACGTGCGCGAGGATGTCGGCTGCACGGGCCTCGGCGCTGTACTCGGGTGCGTCCCTGCCGTGGCGCAGGCGGTGATCGATGCGTCGGAGCACCCACGGGTCGCCGAGGGCTGCCCGGCCCACCATCACGGCGTCGGCCCCCGTGTATTCCAGGACCGCCTCGGCCTTGTCGGGACCATCGATGTCGCCGTTGGCCACCACGGGGATCGACACCGCCTGGCGTACCGCCCGGATCGTCTCGTACTCGGCCGCACC
>JALVEU010000212.1 GCA_027030565.1 Gammaproteobacteria bacterium
ACGCTCGGCATCCACTTCCAGTTCCGGGTTGTAGAGCGGCTGATCGGCGGCATCGTGCCGTGCCAGCGCCGCCTCCACGCGCGCCCGGGCCGCCTGCACGGAGGGATTGGCCTCCAGGGCCTGCTGTAACAGCCGGCCCAACACCCGGACATGCCCCGCCTCCGTAGACCCGGCAGTCGCGGCCTGCATGGGCCACAGCGCGAGCGCGAGCACGAGCAGAGCCAGTCCTGCCGCCATCCGGACATGGTGGGGGGCGGCGCGCCCAGGGACGCATCCGCCCACAAAGGCACGGTGAAGTGTTGCAGTTTCCATGGTTCGAACCCGTTGGTGAGACACAGAGATGCCATGGTGCCGCGGGCACCATGGCATTTCCAAGAAGACGGGCTCAGCCCCGAGGCGGGCGGATGGGGGGAATGCTGGCGCGAGAAACGAAATGCGAGACGATGCCGCCACCGGCCGTGGACGATGCCCCATCGGTCATCGGCACGTCGGCTGCCGGTAACGCCAGCACATGGGACGCGCCACAGGAACAGTAGTGGCAGGCGTCGCCCCCGGCATCGAGATCCGGCAATGCGGCGGCTACGAGAACGGGATCGTCACCGGACGGTGCCACCGCCTGGTGCCCGTCCCAAGCCCATGCGAGGCTCGCGTTGAGCACGCAGACGAAAAGAATGCATGTGAGTAGACGACGCATCGCGAGAAACGGTATACGCCCGTCCGCGGACCTGTCAACCACGAAGCGCGGCGGTTGTCGTCCCCCATCGTGCCTCATCGGCGCCACGAGTCGCTCAGTCTGTGGTCTCGCCGAAGTCCACCGACACCCGGTCCGGCGCAACGGGCCGGAAACGACCGTCGGCGAATGCGACATGGGCGGGGTGCTCGCGATAGCTGTCCACCACCGCAGGGTGAGCAAAGCCGATCAGCCAGGCATAGCGGTAGCGGGCACCCTCGCGCAGGGCGCGGCCGGTTCTCACGTGCCGCACACCCGGGATTGCGCCCAACACACGGCGTCCCTCGGCGAAGAGGGCCTCCACGCCGGCCTCGTCCAGACCCTCGGCGTTGAACAGGATCACATGGTGGACGGGCCGCCACGGACGGGCACGGGCCAGCAGCTCGTCAGCGCGATCGGCCGAGCCCCACAAGCGGATGCAGCGCTCCACCTCGGCGGCGATGGCCTCTCGCACGCCATCGACCAGCGCCGTGTATCCCCGCCGGCCCTGATCGGCGGCATTGTCGCGTATGCGGGCCCCGGCTGCATCGGCCAGGGCGGTGTAGTAGTTGATCTTGGTGACCCCGCGGGCGATGAGCGCCCGGAATTGTTCGTCGGACAGCCCCGTACCACCGTGGATGACCAGAGGCAGGTGAAGGGCTTCATCGATCTCGGCGAGCCGGTCCAGGTCCAGGCGTGGTACGCCCTTCATGCGCCCGTGCACCGTGCCGACGGACACGGCGAGAAAGTCCACCCCCGTCTCTTGCACGTACCTGCGGGCCTCCTCCACCGTGGTATAGGCGATCTGTCCCGGATGACGCTCCGCGTCCTCCCCTTCCACCCCCGGCACGTAACCCAGCTCGCCCTCGACAGCCACCCCGCAGGCATGGGCCATCTCCACTACGGCGCGGGTACGCGCGATGTTCTCCTCCAGGGGCTCATGGGAGGCATCCACCATCACACCATTGCAACCCATGCGGATGCCATGGACCGCCGAGTCCAGACTGCCTCCGTGGTCCAGGTGGATCGCCACGGGGACCGTGGCGCGCCGTGCCGCCGCTTCCACGGCCGGCATCAGCAGGTCGAAGTCGAAGTACTCGAAGTGAGATTCGGCGAGGCTCAGGATGACCGGCGCCCTACATCGTTCGGCCGCATCCAGAATGGCCTGCAGGAAATCCACGCTCACTAGATCGAAGGCGCCCACTGCATACCCCTCTTCGTATGCGTGGCGCAGCATGTCGTTCATGTCCACCAGTGGCATGTCGGCTCCCCCTCTCGGTTCACGGGTTCTGTTCTACAGCGTGGCCGCGGGCTCCACCGCGATCTCAAAACGCTGCCTGCTGTTCCGACTGCGCTGCGCGCCTCATGTTCCCGATCAGGGGCCCCTGGTCCACCGGGAACAAGACCAGGTGCTCGGCCTCCAGCCGCAGACCCACCCGCGAACCCACGGAAAACTCGTGCCGACTGGGCATGAGCGACTGGACCTCTACGCCGCCGTCCAGCTCCAGCCGATAGAGCGTGTCCGCGCCGCGGAAGGCCAGGTCCACGATCCGCCCTTGCACCGGCGCAGTCGAATCGAGCAACACATCGTCCGGGCGCAGGAGCATGTCCACCTCCGTGCCGGGCGGCCAGGGATAGGCCCGGTTGCCGGTGACCCGCCCCAAGGGCGTGTCCACGGTCTGGGCATCGAGCATGCGCGCGCGGATGAAGCAGCCCTCGCCCACGAACTCGGCCACGAACCGATCCACCGGCTCGTGGTAGAGATTGAACGGTGTGTCCCACTGCAGCAGCCGCCCGTGGCGCATCACCCCCACGTGTGTGCCCATGAGGAAGGCCTCCTCCTGATCGTGCGTCACGAACAGCGCGGTGGTGCCCTGCTCGCGCAGCAGGGCACGAACCTCGGTGGCCAGGCGGCGCCGCAGGTCGACATCCAGATTGGAGAAAGGCTCGTCGAGCAGAAGCAGGCGCGGCCGTGGCGCCAGCGCCCGTGCCACGGCCACCCGTTGCTGCTGCCCGCCCGAGAGCTCGTGAGGATAACGCTGGGCCTCGGCCTCAAGCCCTACCAACTCAAGCAGCCGGTCGGCCTCTGCTCGGCGGCGTCGGGTCGGGCCCCTGAGGCCGAAGGCCACGTTCTCCCAGACCCGCAGGTGGGGGAACAGCGCGTAGTCCTGGAACACCATGCCCACGTGGCGCTGCTCCGGCGGCAGCGTCCAGCCCGGCGCGGAGATCAGCCGCCCATCGATGCGGATTTCGCCGCCTTCCACCGGTTGGAAACCGGCGATGGCCCGCAGCACCGTCGTCTTGCCGCAGCCGCTCGGCCCCAGCAAGGCGGCCAGCGCACCGGTCTCCAAATGCAGGTTCAGACCGTCCACCACCACCTGCGCCCCATGGCGGCAGCGTACCGCATCGAGCTCCAGCAGCCATCGATGCCCGCTCACGGCGCCCGTTCCCTTGCGGCCGAGCGGCGCACCAGCAGGACCACGGGGATCAGGCCTACCAGCACCAGCGTCACCGAAGGCAGCGCCGCCCGCTGCCACTCGCCCTCGGACGTGAGCTCGTAGATGCGCACCGCCAGGGTGTCCCAACCGAAGGGGCGCAACAGCAGCGTGGCCGGCATCTCCTTCATCACCTCCACCAGGACCAACAGCAGGGCGCTGAACAACGCCGGCTGCAACAGCGGCAGGTGCACGCGGCGCAGCACCTCCAGGCGGCGCGCACCCAGGCTGCGGGCCGCCTCGGCCAAGTTCGGCCGGATGCGGGCGAGCCCGCTGTCCAGCGCCCCATGGGCCACCGCCATGAAGCGGATCAGATAGGCCACCACCAGCGCCCCCAGCGACCCGGCCAGCAGAGGAGCCGGATCCACCGCCGCCCAGCGCCACAGGGGTTCCACCCAGGCATCCAGCCTCGTGAATGCGAGCATGACCCCCACCGCGAGCACCGAGCCGGGCAAGGCATAGCCCAGCGTCGCCACGCGCACCAGCACCCGGCCCCAGAAACCCGCGCCGCGCTGCAGATACGCGAGCCCCAGGGCGACCGCCGCCGTGCACAGCGCCGCCATCGCACCCAGCGCCAGCGTGTGGCCCACCAGCGCCGGGTAGCGGGCGTCCATGCCTTCGGCCCAGGCGGCCCAGGCCCAGACCAGCAGCTGCACCAGTGGCGCCCCGAAAGCGGCCAGGAACACCAGCGCGGCCGCGCTCGCTGCCAGCCAACGGTGCGCACCCGAAAGACGGTGGCGATGCAGGCGGCGGCTGCGTCCAGCCTCGGCATAGCGCGCCCGCCCCCGCGTCCAGCGCTCCAGGGCCAGCACCACCGCCACGAACACCAGCAGCAGCGAGGCCAGCTGAGAGGCGGCGTGCAGATTGAACAGGCCGAACCAGGCCTTGTAGATGGCGGTGGTGAAGGTGTCGTAGTTGAACACCGCCACCGCGCCGAAGTCCGCCAGCGCCTCCATCAGGGCCAGCGAGGTGCCCGCCACGATGGCCGGCCGGGCCATGGGCAGCGCCACGCGGAAGAAGGTGCCCCATGGCCCCAGACCCAGTAGCCGCGCCGCCTCCAGTGAGCCCGCCCCCTGGGTGATGAAGGCCGAACGCGCCAGCAGATACACGTAAGGATAGAGCACCAGCACCATCACCCCGATGACCCCGGCCGGCGTGCGGATCTCGAACAGCTGCGGCGCATCGCTGCCCACCAGCCGGCGCAGCCACGCCTGCACCGGACCGTCGAAGTCCAGCAACCCGAGGGCCACGAAGGCCAACACGTAAGTGGGCACGGCCAGTGGAAGCATCAGCGCCCAATCGAAGAACCGCCTCCCAGGGAACTCGCACACCGCAGTGAGCCAGGCCAGGCCCACGCCCAGTACCACCACCCCTACCCCCACCCCAGCCACGAGCACCAGGGTATTGACGATCAGGTCGTCCAGGACCGTCTCGGCCAGATGGCGCCAGACCTCGGTCTCGGGCTGCAGCCACGCGCCCAGGATCAGGGCCAACGGCAGGCCCACCACCAGCGCGGCCACGCCCCCCAACCAATACAGGGGGCGCGGCCCGGACACACGATGGCCGCGGCCGCGCCGCAACGGCGGATTGCGTACGGGAACGGTGCCTTCAGCGCCCATCGGCACGCGCCGATCCTCTACCGTCACAGACGATCGCACAGGCCGCGCATGACTGCCTCGCAGGCGGGTGCACTGCGCTCAGCGCCAACCGGCCCGGTCCATGAGCATCACGGCCCTGGCCTGGAACTCACCCGCCTTGGCGAGATTCGTCGGGTCCGCCCGGAAGTCACCCCAGGCGGCCACCTCGGCCGTAGGTGCCACGGCGGGATTGACCGGATACTCCATATTCAGTCCCGCGAACATCCGCTGCGCCTGCGGTCCGGAAAGCCATTCCAACAGGGCCACCGCTTCCTCGCGATGCGGGGCATGGGCTGTCAACCCGCCGCCCGACACGTTCACGTGGACCCCGCCCTGGCCCTCGCCCTGATTGGGCCAGAAGATCGCCAGGGGCAGGTCGGGCTTCGCCTTCATGAGGCGGCCGAAATAGTAGGTGTTGACGATGGTGACGTCGCAACGCCCGGCCGCCACCGCCTCCAGCGCCTTGGTGTCATTGGAGAACGGCGGGGCGGCCAGATTGGCCACCCACCCGCGCACGACCTCTTCCGTGCGCTTCTCGCCGAGACGGGCGATCATCATGGCCACCAGCGACTGGTTGTATACCTTCTTGGAGGTGCGCAGGCACAGGCGCCCCTTCCACCGCGGATCGGCAAGCGCCTCGTACGTGGACAGCTCCTCTGGCTGCACGCGGCGCGTGTCGTATACGATGGTGCGGGCGCGCACCGAGAGCCCGAACCAGCGGTCCTCCGGGTCGCGTAGGTGAGTGGGCACGTTCCCCTTCAGCACATCCGAGTGCACCGGCTGCAGCACCCCGGCTTGGGCCGCGTGCCAGAGGTTGCCGGCATCCACCGTCAGCAGCAGATCGGCGGGCGAGCGAGGCCCCTCGGCCTTGAGCCTGGCCAACAGCGGCCCGGCCTTGTCGGTGATGTACCGAATCCGCACCCCCGTCTTCTCCGTATAGGCATCGAACAGGGGCTTGATCAGATGCTCTTTGCGGGCGGAGTAAACCACCACCTCCGGCTCGGCGGCTGCAACGGGCCCGGCCAGCACCGCTGCCAGCCACGCGATCGCGGCGAACTTCAATGTCATGATGGATACCTCTCCAGTGTTGCTGATACAAACGAACGCCGTCGGAGCACGGCACGTCGAAGATATTCGGATATGAAAATGCGTTTATTTCTCATTATCGTATCGATTCTTGCATGTCAATGCACCACCCAGCGCGCGTAGGGAAGTCGGTTATGGCGCAAGGATCTGAGCGGTGGGCGCTGCACCAAGCGAACCCGTGACGATCTGGCAAGCCGTCATCCCAGCGGCGCTCGCGCTTGCGGCACTGGGCATCGGTGCACTGCACTGGGGTTTGCGCGCCCCCCGCCTTCGCCCCGCCCTGAGTCCTGCGGACGTGGACCTGCCCTTCGAAACCCTGCACATCCCCACGGCCCGGAACCGGCAGCTCGCCGCCTGGTGGGTCCCGGCGCGGGGGCGGGCGCGTTACGCCGCCGTCGTGATCCACGGCTGGGGTGGTAATCGAGGCCATATGCTGCCGGTGGCCGCCCTCCTGCACCGGCAAGGGGTACACGTGCTGCTGATCGACGCGCGCGGGCACGGCGAAAGCGACGCGGACACCTACTCTGCCCTGCCCCGCTTCGCCGAGGACCTGGAAGCGGCACTGGACTGGGTGCGGCGCCGGCCCGAAGCGGAGTCCCTGTCCGTGCTCCTGGTGGGCCACTCCGTAGGTGCGGCCGCCGCGTTGTTGGCGGGGTCGCGCCGGCCGGAGGTGCGCGGCGTCATCGCCCTCTCCACCTTTGCGCATCCCGCGCGGCTCATGAGCCGGTTCTTCCGCGAGCACCGCGTGCCGGCACCCTTGATCCCGCTGGCCCTGCGCTACATCGAGTGGGTCATCGGTCATCGCTTCGAGGACATCGCCCCCGTACACACGGTGCACCGGATCCAGGCACCTGTACTGCTCATCCATGGGACCAAGGACTGCGTGGTTCCCGTGGAGGATGCCCGAACCGTGGCCGACGCCCTGCCCCACGTCCACCTCGCAGAGATCCCCGGCGCCGGACATGCGCTGCGCCTGGACGCCGACCAGGGCGAGCGGTTGATCCGCACATTCCTGGCCCGGGTGGAGGTGGCGGCGTCCGCGGACACTTGACCTGGACCCGACTCCAGCCGTTAGCGTCTGGTTATGGCATTCGCACCGGCTGCCTCAGCCGGATGAGAGGCAGGAAGATGACGATCTCGCTGCGCCCCCGGACTGCAGTGGGCCTGCTAGGGCTGATCGCAAGTGGCCTCACCTGGGCCCACGACCCCATCTTCGGACTCGGACCGCATGTGGTCTATCAGGGCGGTGTGGAGATCGCGCCCGAGTTCGAGTGGAAGCAAAGGGGCGACGAACGCGAGGGCGAACTCGCGCTGGAGCTCACCTACGGCATCACGGGCGACTGGGCCGCCGGCATCCACATCCCTTACACGTGGAAAGACGATGGCGATACACAATCCAATGGGATCGGCGACGTCGCCCTGTTCACCAAGTACCGATTCTGGCGACACGACACCCTGGGTGTGCAGCAGAGCGCGGCGCTGGCCCTGAAGCTCCACACCAGCACCGGCGATTCGCGCAGCGACCCGCCCACAGGCAGCGGCAGCACCGACCTGACCGCCGGCCTGGCCTACGGCTACGAGAGCCGGCGCTGGTATCGCTGGGCGAGCTTCCGCTACCGCTTCAACGGCGAGAACAGCATGGGGTTCCGGCGCGGCGACAAGATCAAGTTGGACCTGGTGGGCGGCGTGCGGCCCTGGCTGACCGGCTATCGGGAGCCGGACACGGTGTTGCTCCTGGAACTCAACCTGGAACACGGGTTCGCCCACCGTGCTCACGGGCGCGAACTCGCCGACACCGGCGGCACGGAGGTGTTCGTGTCCCCCGGCATCTTCTGGACCCTGCGCAACTTCGCGGTCAAGGCGGGCGTGCAGATCCCCGTGGTCAACGGCCTCGACGGCGCCCAGCCCCCGAGCGACTATCGCGCCAAGCTGGTACTCGAGTGGCATCTGTAGCCGCCGGGGCCGTCCAATGATTCAGAACAGCCACCGATGAGGTCGAAGAGTGATGAAGACGATCAAGACCCTGGCAGCCCTGCTGATCCTTGCCTGGAGCCTAGGCGCCCTGGCCGCCGGCACACGCTACCTCATGCGCGTGGACGGCCTGGCCTGCCCCTACTGCGCCTACGGCGTCGAGAAGAAGCTCAAGAAGATCGAAGGCGTGGAAGCCATCGACGTGGACCTGGACCACGGCCTGGTCACTGTGGACGTGCGCGAGGGCGTGCAGCTCACCGAACCCCAAATGACCGAGCTCTTCAAGCAGGCGGGTTTTACCTTCCGAAGCATGAAGGCCGAGCCACGCTGAGCCTGGAGTGGCGCCACACGCCGGCGCGGGCGGCGACACGATGGCGTCGAGCTCCCACGTCGGGACCTCGGTCCGGGAATGCGGCATACTGCGCGGGTCGAGTCACCACCGAACCGGCAGGAGGACCCATGGCGCACGAAGGTTATCACGAGCCCGTCGAGGAACTGACCGACGAGACCCGGGACATGCACCGGGCCATCGCCTCGCTCATGGAGGAGTTGGAGGCGGTGGACTGGTACCAGCAGCGCGTGGATGCCACGCGCGATCCGGAGCTCAAACGGATCCTGGCGCACAACCGCGACGAAGAGAAGGAGCATGCGGCCATGGTCTTGGAATGGCTGAGACGCCGCGACCCCATCCTCGATCGGGAACTGCGCACCTACCTCTTCAGCCAAGGGGAGATCACCACCCTGGAAGCCGAAGCAATGGAACGCACCGGTGCCGATACGCCCACCGGCGCCCCCGGGGACGGCTCCCTGGGTATCGGCTCGCTCAAAAACGGCAACGCCTAGGGAGGCGACGCGATGGATCACCTCAGGAGAGAACTGGCACCCGTCTCACAGACGGCATGGGCTGCCATCGAGCAGGAGGCCACCAACACCCTCAAGGAGATGCTGGCCGCGCGCAAGCTGGTGGACTTCGAGGGCCCGCTGGGCTGGGAGGCCTCCTCGGTGGACCTGGGCCGAGTGCGGCGCCTGGACGTCGCGTTACAAGAAGGTGTCGAGACGCGCCTGCGCCTGGTGCTCCCCATGGTGGAGCTGCGCGCCCCGTTCGTCCTGTCCCGCGAGGAGCTGGAGGCCCTGGACCGTGGTGCGCCCAACGTGGATCTGCAGCCGGTGCTCGATGCGGCCCGCAACGCCGCCATGGCCGAGGACAAGGCCGTGTTCTACGGCCTGCCGCAAGCAGACATCACCGGGATCGCCGGAGCAGCCCCTACCACCCTGTCCCTCTCCGACGACTACCTGCGTTATCCGGACGTGGTCGCCCAGGCCCTGGAGCAGATGCGTTCTGCAGGCGTCGCTGGACCCTACGGGATCGCACTCGGCCCACGTTGCTACACCGGTCTCACCCAGACCCGTGACGCCGGCTATCCGATCATCGAGCACGTGCGCCGGCTACTGGACGGCCCCATCGTCTGGGCCCCGGCGGCCGACGGGGCCATCGTGCTCAGCCTGCGGGGCGGGGACTTCGAGCTCACCGTGGGGCAGGACTTCTCCATCGGCTACGTGGACCACGACGAGCAGAACGTCCGGCTCTACATCGAGGAGACCTGTACCTTCCGGGTCAACACACCCGAGGCAGCCGTGCCACTGCGCTACGCGGCCTGAGTCCAGGTGGCGGGGAGGGGGGAACGGCCGGGGCGAGCGTCTTTTGCGCGAGATCAACCCCGGGCGTCTTTCAGAGCCTACCGTAGGGGATCCACTCAGGCTGTCGAGAGGAGGATCCTAGCCATGGCCGATATCGAGGCGCTGCTCGGTGGCGAGGCCGAGTCGCTGTTGACCCACGTCTGCGAGACCATCCCGAAGGAACGTCTCCATCTCCCGGGACCTGACTTCGTGGATCGGGTCGTCGCACCCAAGGACCGCAACCCGCGGGTGCTGCGCAACCTGCAGGCCCTGTTCGACCACGGCCGGCTGGGCGGCACGGGGTATCTCTCCATCCTGCCCGTGGACCAGGGTGTGGAGCATTCGGCCGGGGCCTCATTCGCCCCCAACCCCGACTACTTCGACCCGGAGAACATCGTGCGCCTGGCCATCGAGGGCGGCTGTAACGCAGTGGCCTCGACCCTCGGTGTGCTGGGCTCCGTGGCGCGCAAGTATGCGCACAAGATCCCCTTCATCCTCAAGATCAACCACAACGAGCTCCTTACCTACCCCAATCATTACGACCAGACCCTGTTCGCCAGTGTGGAGCAGGCCTTCGACATGGGGGCCGTGGCGGTGGGAGCCACCGTGTACTACGGCTCGCCGGAGTGCCGCCGGCAGATCCAGGAGGTGAGCGAGGCCTTCCAGCACGCCCATGAGCTGGGCATGGCCACGGTCCTGTGGGCGTACCTGCGCAACAGCGCCTTCAAGAAGGACGGGGTGGACTATCACACCGCCGCCGACCTCACCGGCCAGGCCAACCACCTGGCCGCCACCATCGACGCCGACATCGTGAAGCAGAAGCAAGCCCAGACCAACGGCGGGTACACGGCCATCGGCTTCGGGCGCACCCATCCCTGGGTGTACGAGCGTTTGACCTCGGATCACCCCATCGACCTGGTCCGCTACCAAGTGGCCAACTGCTACATGGGCCGCGTGGGCATGATCAACTCCGGAGGTGCCTCGGGGCAGAACGACCTGGCCCAAGCGGTGCGCACGGCGGTGATCAACAAGCGCGCCGGCGGCATGGGGCTGATCTCGGGGCGCAAGGCCTTCCAGAAACCCATGGCCGACGGCGTGGAGCTCCTGAATCACATCCAGGACGTGTATCTGTCCCCCGAGGTGACCATCGCCTGAGTTCGGACTCAGATACAGCGTGGTCGGCAGGGATGCTCAATGCACTGGAAGTCATGGGCATCGCCATCGTGGCGGGCCTGGCCGCGGGCAAGGCGGCCGAGCGCCTTGCCGTGCCCTCGGTGGCCGGCTACGTGGTGGTCGGCGTGCTCCTGGGAGGCTCCGTCCTCGGGGTATTCGGAGCGCCGGTGCTCGCACGCATGGGCATCGTGGGCGACCTGGCCCTGGGGGTGATCGCCTTCTCCATCGGCGGCGAGCTCGAGTGGCGGGTGGTCCGTCAGTTGGCCCAGTCGCTGTTTCCCATCGTGCTGCTCGAGGCCTCCGGTGCCATGGTGGCGGTGACGGCGAGCGTATGGTGGCTCACGGGGAATCCGCCGCTTGCGCTGGTCCTGGGGGCGATCTCGGCGGCGACGGCGCCAGCGGCCACCGTCATGGTGATCCGGGAGCTGCGCGCCGCGGGGGTGCTCACCCGCACGCTCATGGCAGTGGTGGGCATCGACGATGCCATCGCGCTGGTGCTCTACGCCTTCGGTGCTGCAGTGGCCAAGGCCATGCTCACCGGCGGGGCGAGCGTCTCTTGGGCGGGAGTCGCGGCGACCGCCGGCTGGGAGATCGGCGGGGCACTGGCCCTAGGCGCCGCCGCAGGCCTGCTGGTCGGCCCGCTGCTCTCCCGGCTGGGCTCGCGTGAACAGGTGCTCGCCCTGGCCATCGGTGCACTGGTGGGCATCGCCGGCCTCGCCGCGCGCCTGGACTTTTCGCCTTTGCTGGCCAATATGACCTTCGGCGTGCTGCTCATCAACATCGCGCCCATGTCTACCCGCGCGCTCGTAGAAGACGTCGCCCTCCTCGGGGCGCCCATCCTCATCGGCTTCTTCGTGCTGGCGGGCGCGCACCTGCGGCTGGACCTGCTCCCCGCGCTGGGCCTGCTGGGCGTGGTCTACCTGGTCGCCCGCATGGCCGGCAAGGTGTCCGGTGCCTGGCTGGGTGCGGTGCTGTCCAAGGCGGCACCGGAGGTGCGGCACAATATCGGACTGGGCCTGCTCTCGCAGGTGGGCATCGCCATCGGGCTGTCCCTGGTGGTGGCCAACGAGTTCTCCGCCTACGGGGAGGCCGGGAAACGGCTGGCGGTCACGGTCATCAACGTGCTCCTCGCCACCACAGTGGTCACCGAGCTGCTGGGGCCGTGGCTCACCAAGCATGCCCTGATTCGCGCCGGCGAGGCCGGCCGTGCGGACACAGAACGGGGGGAGACGGTCCGATGAAACGCATGCTCATGGTCAACCTGCACGAGGTGGAGTTCCTGGAGGAGACACTCAAGATCCTGGCGCAAGCGAAGGTGACCGATTGCGTGGTCCAGGAGGCGGAGTCGGTCGTGAGCCACCATACGGGAGACACCCTGGAGCCCAGCGTCTTGGCCTCCATCGCTGGCCTGTTCAAGCAGGAACGCAACATCAACTACCTGATCCACGCCATCATCGACACCGAACGCTGCAACTGGGTCGCAGACCGGCTGCGCACCCTGTACAAGGAAGACCGCTACGCCTGCTCGTTCTGGTTCGTACCCGCGGAACAATACTGGTACCACAAGGCCAATCCATGAGCGGGCGGGACCCGCCGAAGCCGGCCGAGCCATATGCACGTGGCACACGGATCCCGCAGCCGCCTCCGGCGCCTTCCTGCCCGGTTCAGGAGCACGCTCGCGGGGGAATCCTCGGTGCCGGGTTTCGTACCTTCGCCATCGGCGTGGTGGCTGGCATCGGGGGCGGCCTGGCCAGCCTGGGCGGCGGGACCCTGGTCATTCCCCTGCTCATGGAGTGGGTGCGGCTGACACCATTGCAGGCACGGGGCACGGCCATCGCCACTGCCCTGTTCTCCGCAGGCATGGGTGCCACCACCTATGCCCTGCACGACCAGGTGCAGTGGACGGTGGTCCTGTGGGTGGCCCTGCCCTCCATGATCGTGACGCCCCTGGCCGCTGCCTGGTCGGAACGCTTCTGCGGTGAGCGCCTGGAGGCGGCGTTCGGCGTGGTGGTCATGGTCGGCGCCTTGCTGCTCATCTTCAAGGACTTCCTCCCGTCGGCACCCACCGTGCCCGACCCCTTGCGTACCGCCTACCTGATGGCCGTGGGCGTCGTGGAAGGGCTGGTGGCCGGTGTCGTGGGGATCAGCGGCGGCCCCGTGCTCGCGCCGTTGTTCGTGCTCGGGCTGGGGATGCCGCAGCAACTCGCTCAGGGCTGTTCGCTGGCGGCCCGGTTGCCCGCCGTGATCACGGGCACGTGGGAGAACGCGCGCCTGGGCAATGTGTGCTGGCGCGCGGTGCCTGGCCTGGCGCTGGGGGCCCTGGTCGGCGCCTGGGCGGGAAGCCACGCCGCGCTGTGGCTCCCGGAACACGCCCTGCGCACCCTGTTCGGGGTCCTGCTACTGGGGCTGGGCCTGTACTACGTGCGCGGGGGACATGCAGACCCTGAACGGCGCGACGACGTGGGCGGCTGAGAAGCCGCCGATGGATCACCTCCAGCTTCGTGATCCGCCACGGAAGGGCAGTTGCTTCTTAGCCACCCTTCATGGGGCTTCCCCTTGAATTCCGGGGCACGGACCGCCAGCTTCCGTAGACCGGCCCCGCCCACGACCGAAGGCAGTGCGCCGCTCCGCCCCGCGAATTTGCCTCGGCGCAAACCACCAAAGGAGACCTATGATGACCGCCGACCCGCTGTCCGCCGCCAAGCTCGACCTCAAGCAGGTGATCGCCATGGGCGTGGGGGCCATGATCGGCGGCGGTATCTTCGCCGTGTTGGGGCTGGCCATGGAGCAGGCCGGGCATGCAGCGCCCGTGGCCTTCGCCCTGGGCGGGATCATCGCCTGGCTCACAGGCCTGTCCTATGCGGCCCTGGGATTGCGGTTCCGCTCCGACGGCGGCAGCTTCACCTACCTGGAGCATGCCTTCCGCCATCCGAACATCGCAGGCCTGGGCGGCTGGCTGCTGCTGGTGGGTTATGTCGGGACCCTGGGGCTGTACAGCTACACCTTCGGCGCCTACGGATCGGCCCTGCTGGGTGGACAGCACATGCAGTCCATGCACCATCTGCTCGAGTCGTTCGTGCTGCTGCTCTTCCTGGGCATCAATCTGGCCGGGGTTCGCGAGACCGGAACCGCGGAGCTGCTCATCGTCATTGCCAAGGTGTCGATCCTGGCCCTGTTCGCCGCCATCGGCTTCACCGCCCTCCAGCGGGATCACCTGGTCCCCTTCTTCGACCAGGGGCTCACCGGGGTGGTCATGGGCGCGGCGCTGATCTTCGTGGCCTATGAAGGTTTCGAGCTGATCCCCAACGCAGTCAACGAGATGGAGGACCCGGAGCACAACCTGCGCCGCGGCATCCTCATCTCGATCGCCATCACCGCCTTGATCTACATGCTGGTTTCCCTGGTGGCGGTCGGCAATCTCACACCCGAGGAGGTCCGCCGCTACGGCGAATACGCGCTGGCCGAGGCCGCCCGGCCGTTCCTGGGCCAGGCGGGCTTCGTCCTCATCGGAATCGCAGCCCTGTTCTCCACCTCTTCGGCCATCAATGCCACCTTGTTCGGCACCGCCCGGCTGGCCACCGAGATGGCGCGCGAGAAAGAGCTGCCGCACGTGTTCAGCCTGCGCCGCCGAACGGACAACATCCCATGGGCGAGCCTGCTCATCATCACCGCGGTGACGCTGTTCTTCGTCAATGTGGCGGATTTGACGGTCATCTCCTCATTCGCCAGCTCCACCTTCCTACTCATCTTCTTCGCCATCAACCTCTCGGCCTGGCGGCTGCGCGACCGTCTCGCGCTGCGGCCACTCTGGCCCGTACTGGCCATGCTCTTCTCGGCCGCCTCCTGGCTCGCCCTGATGGTATGGCTGTGGCGCAAGGATCCCGAGAGCCTGGTCTGGCTCGGGGCGTTCTACGCGGCGGTGTTCGTCGCCGAGCTGGCGTTCAGTCAGCGCCGGCTCATCTTCCGGCCGCGTCGCTGAGCCCTGCAGCTCACGGAGCCGGTGCCGGGGACGGATGCAACCACAGCAGCACGCGGACGGCAACGCCGAAGGCGCCCCGCGATCCGCTGCGGAGGCGCTGGAAATCGGGCGGTGACAAGCTCGTTTTTCGGCAGCCGAGTAGCCGTCACCTGGAAACCGGAAAATGCCTCAATCCCAAAGACGGACTGCCCGAGCCCTTTTGGACACGCTGATTTACTGGCTGCGGCGGCGCATCGCCCCGTTGCGCGGTGCTCGGATACTCGCCTATCTACTTGACATGTACTCCGGGCATCCTGCCCTCCGCCCTTCGGGCCGGCCTGACGGCCGTTCCAATCCGCTCCCGGCGGATTGGTCTCGTATCCTGCGCGCCGTGCGCCTTGCGCTGCATCCACCTCGCGCATTGAATCAGCATCTCCTTTTCGGCTACCTCAACAGGATAAACTCGTTCGGAATGAAACTTCGTCGTACGAATTAAATACGTGTGTTCCTAACGCTTCGCGAATGCGAGAAATTCCTGCTGCTGTGCATTCACCTCACTCATTACTTTGGCAACATTGCTGCTGAACATGCTGCCCATGAGGCCAGCGTTCATATGGCCGATATAGGTCTTGCCGTCACTTTTCTGATATACGGAGACCGTGCAGGGCATCATCACCGAGATGATCCGGTCTTGGTCATGGCTCAGTATGTCACCGGCATGATGGGGTTCGCACAGCTCCACCAGCATCACCGGCAACAGGTCTGGACCTCCGTGTTTCTTGATCGACTTGTGCAATGGTTTGACGCTCGGGCTGACCCATCGGGTGCCTCGTTCCCGGTTGACTTTCTCCGCGCCCTCTTTGATCTTGGCCACCGTTTCTTCTACGCCATAGGGACTCTCGACCTCAGTGAGCATCAAGGACGGCGCCATGCTCCAGGCCGTAACACCCACAAACCCTGCACCCGCGATAATGCCAATGACAAAAGCCAATACAGTCTTCATTACCATCCTCCATGTCGCCCGGGGTAAGTATTCATACGAACAAGAAAATCGATCCTTTTATCCGGACTTGGATCGAGTATTGAAGGCTCATCAGGGCGTGTCAAGATCGCGTCTTGATCTAAACACGACCGGATTTCACATCTGTGCGTGGTCGCGGGAGGATGCTGCAAGCCTGGCTCGGCTCGATGTGGTCTACGGGGCCGAGTTCGTCGATGAGCGGGCTTTCAGTCGGCACCGGCTCAGCCCCCGACCGGTATCCGCCTGTTCGCCTACACGCGAGGTCACCCGGCGCAACAGGACAGCTGCTCCACGTCCTTGAGGAAGGTCTGGGCGCAGAGCTTGAGCCCCTCCACCACGGTGAGGTAGGGAAAGAGCTGGGCGGCCAGGTCGTCCACGGTCATGCGATTGTGGATCGCCAGGGCCGCGGCCTGGATGACCTCTCCGGCCTCGGCGGCCAGCACCTGCACGCCGAGCAGGCGGCCGCTGTCGGCCTCGGCCACCAGCTTGATGAAGCCGCGGGTGTCGAAGTTGGCCAGCGCGCGCGGGACGTTGCCCAGATCCAGGGTGCGCGTTGCAGTGCGGATACCGCGCCGGGCGGCCTGGTCCTCCGTGAGCCCCACGGTGGCGGCCGCCGGGTCGGTGAAGACCACCGCCGGCATGGCACTCAGATCCAGCGCCGCATCGCCCCCGGTCATGTTGATGGCAGCCCGCGTCCCGGCCGCCGCCGCCACGTAGACGTACTGCGGTTGGTCGGTGCAGTCGCCCGCCGCATAGATGTGCGCGGCCGAGGTGCGCATGTGGTCGTCGATGAGGATGGCGCCATTGGGACGCGTCTCGACGCCAGCGCGCTCGAGTCCCAGGCCCTCGGTGTTGGGGGTGCGGCCCAGGGCCACCAGCAGGCGGTCACAGCGCAGCGCCTCCCCGCCCACCGAGACGATGAACGCTTCCCCGTCGTGGCGTACGGCATCGGGGACCGTGTGCAGCCGCACCTCGGCCCCCTCCTGCTCGAAGACGGCCACCAGCCCTTCGCCCAGCGCCGGCTCCTCCCGCGACAGAAACCGGCTGCGCGCGAGGATCGTGACCCGGGCGCCGAGGCGCAGGAAGGCCTGCCCCAGCTCCAGCGCCACCGCCGAGCCGCCCAGTACCACCAGGTGCTGCGGGATCGCCTCGGCCACCAGGGCCTCGGTGGAGGTCCAGTACGGGGTCCCCGCCAGGCCGGGGATGGGCGGGATCGCCGGGTGTGCGCCCGTGGCGATGAGGATACGATCGGCCGTGACGCGGGTCTCCGAGCCGTCGGCGCGCCGCACCACCAGCGTGTGCGGATCGGCGAAGCGGGCCCAGCCGCGCAGCAACCGGATGTCCGGGTACGTCTCCAGGATATGCTCGTATTTCTCGTGGCGCAGCGCCTCGACCCGTGCCTGTTGCTGGCGTACCAGCGCCGAACGATCGATGCGCGGGGTGCAATGGGAGATCCCCTGAAAGGGATGATGGGCCTGCAGATGGGCGATGCCGGCGGCGCGGATCATGATCTTGGAGGGCACGCAGCCCACGTTGACGCAGGTCCCGCCGATGACCTCCGCGCCCTCGATCAGGGTGACCCGGGCGCCGCGTCCGACCGCCTCGATGGCCGCGGCGAAGGCGGCCGAGCCCGCGCCCACGATGGCCACGGACAAGCGGCCGTCTCCTTGGGTCAGGGCATTGTCTTCCAGAGACGTAGTCTGTGGGTGGACCTGCCGGGAACGGTCGGCGGCAGGGATGCCTCCGTCCGAGCCTACAGGGATGTATTGACGGCGCTTCCCGGCGGGCCCACCCGCAGGGCGCTGCTCTCCTTGCGACCTTGGGGTGGTCTCGACCTCGCCCAGCAGCTCGGCCCCGTAGCCGCGGGAGGCCACGGCATCCAGCAGCCGCTGCGTGTCCACGTCGCCCTGCGTCTCGACCTGGGCGAGGCCCTCCTCGTAGCTCACGGCGGCCCGCACGCCGGGCAGGGCGTTGAGCGCGGCCTCGGCGCTGCGCGCGCAGTGCGCGCAGGTCATGCCGGTGATGCGCAGTTGCAGTCGGTTCATGCCGGCCCTGTGATCCCGGGGTCTGCTGGAGCCTGGTCAACGGTGCGATGCCTGCAGTCTAGGCTCCGTACCTTGGTACGGAGTCAAGCGCGCCGTCACGGAAGCCGGCCTCGCGCAGGGCCTGGCCCAGCACTCCGGGGTCGCCCAGGCTGAAGGGGCTGGGCTGACCGGGCAGTGGCAAAGCGGCCCCCTGCGGGTCACCGCTTTGGACAACATGGCGACCACGGTGCTGATGCCCATGTTCGCGGGCTTCTGCCGTGAGTACCCGCAGGTCACGCTGCAGCTCATGGTCTCGAACAGTGACGCGAGCCCGGCGCGCCGGGAGGCCGACGTGGCCATCCGCCTGACCAATACCCCCCCGGACACCCTCATCGGCAAGCGGGTGGCCACCGTGGCCTCCGCCGCCTATGCAAGCCCCGCCTATCTCGAGCGGGTGCGGGCCGAAGGGGGGAGCCCGAATGGCTGGGCCTCTTCGTGCCTGGTATCGTGCTCGCAACCACGGTGGGCGCCCTGGTGGCCAAGGGGTACCTCGCTTTCGGCCCGGCATGGCTGTGCATGGCCCTCGGGGCGCTTGCGGGCGACAGTATCGGCTACCTGCTCGGCCGGCTGGGCCACGACGAATGGATCCGTGGCCCGGCAGGGTCGCGCCGACGCCGCGGTCACGAACGCGCGCTCCGCCTGCAGGCCCGTTTCGGGAGCAGGCTGGTGTTCATCGGCCGTTTTTTCTGGCTGATCCATCCGGCCGTGCCACTGGTCAGCGGCATCGCCGGGGTCCCGGCCTCGCGCTTCTACCTGCTGGACGTACCCGCCGTCGCGCTCTGGTCGCTGCTCTATCTCGGCATCGGTGATCTGGGCATGGGAATGTGGCTCGACCGCGAGCTGCGTATCCTGGAGACGCTGGGGATCGCGATCGTGATCGCCGGCCTGCTGCTGATCTCCTTTCGTATCGAGCGAGACCGCCATGGCTCAGATCAAGCATAGCCAAGCCCGCCCGGGACTGCGCCAGCTTATGCGTGCCTCGGCGCTGCGCACCGGGCGCGCCCTGTGGCAGATCACGCCCGTGCTGCTCGGCGTGCTGCTCCTTGCCGGTCTGGTGGTCCAGCTCGTGCCGCGGCTGCTGCACTCGGGCCTGTTCGGCCGCTCGGCGTGCGGCAACGCGCTTTCTTCTTGCTGAGTGAGGAGGCGTCGAGCGCGTTAGAATGGATGGGCTCGCTCGGCGTGAAGGCCGGCTCCTGCGCAATGGACGCCACCGGAACGCCTTGCATCCCTGAAGTCGGGCCGCGGGAACGGGTCCCGGTGGAAAACCGATGACGTTGTCCAAGCGCATCGTCCAGCTCTGCTACGCCCTGGAGGACTCACCGCGCTACCACAGGGTGAAGCGTTTCTTCTGGGATCTCCTGGAAAACCCGGAGAGCCGGCGCCGCCGCGTATTCGATCTGTTCATGATCGCCGTGGTGCTGGCGAGCATCTTCCTGCTCCTCTACACCGTGGAGCACCCGCATTTCGCCATCGCATATCGATTCGAGAAGATCGCGGTGACGATCTTCGTTGTGGAGTACCTGCTACGTTTCTGGGTGCACAGCGACGCCCATCGCATCGTCATCGACGCCTACGAACAGGCCGAATTCCTGAACCTGCCGTTCTCTTTGCGCCGCGCCTTGGCCGCAGTGGCACGGAAGAAATGGGAGTACGTGCGCTCGCCCATGGCGATCATCGATCTGTTGGCGATCATGCCCACCTATCGACCGGTGCGCTTGGTTCGCATCTTCCTCCTGTTCCGCCTCTTCAAGCTCTTCCGTTACACGCGGAGCATCAACCAGCTCACGGGGATCCTGCGCGAGAAGCGTTTCGAGCTCACCACACTGGCCATCTTCGCCGGCTTCGTGATCTTCGCCGCGAGCACGGCGATCTACATGTTCGAGAGCGACCTGCCCGGCGCCGACATCGATACCTTCTTCGACGCCCTGTACTGGTCGCTGGTGACCATCTCCACGGTCGGCTACGGCGACATCACGCCCCACACGCAAGAGGGTCGCGTCATCGCCCTGGTGCTGATCGTCAGCGGCCTGGGGGTGGCAGCCTTCGCCACCTCGATTCTGGTTTCGGCATTCAGCGAGCGCTTCCGCGAGATGCGCCAACAGCACACGCTGTTCGCCGTGGAGAAGATGCGCCACGCCATCGTCGTCTGCGGCTATGGCCGGGTGAGCGAGTCGGTGCTGCAGAAGATGCCGGACGAGCGGGCCCGCTTCATCGTCATCGACTCGGACGAGCAGCGCGTGGCCCTGGCCAAGACCCAGGGATTCCTGGCGCTGGAGGGTGACGCGCGCGAAAACGACCTGCTGGAGCGGGTCGGCATCCGCCAGCGCGTGGACACGGTGCTGTGCCTGACCAACGACGACGTCACCAACGTGTTCGTGACGCTGACCGCCCGTGCCCTCAATCCTCAGGTGCGGATCATCACGCGGGCCAACAACAAAGAGAGTGTGCGCAAGCTGCGGCTGGCCGGTGCCGATCACGTGCTGTCCATCTACGAGATCGTGGGCCTCATGGCCGCCAACTACGTGGGTCAGCCGGTGGCCTTCGATGCATTGCATGGGTTTCTGAGCGGCGAGAAGGGGGTGGAGATCGAGGCGGTGGTGATTCCCGAAGGCTCGTTCCTCGACGGCGTGCGCCTGGGCGACGTGGACTTTTTGCGCTACCGCCTGATCCTGTTCGGGATCATCGTGGGCAGTACGGACGGTACCATGGCCGCCGAGCGCCATCCGCTGCGCGCCGGACGGCACTTCCAGTTCAACCCGCCGCCCGGAACGGTCCTACAGCGAGACCAGATTCTGATCCTGCTGGGACACCGCCTGAGCATCCTCCATCTCAAGGAGCTGCTCGAGCAGAGCGCACTCAAGGCCGCCTGAGATCTCATGGAGCGTAGGAAAGTCGCCATCTTCGGGGCCTCCGAGCTCGGTATCGAGGTGGCGCGCAATCTCGACCCGCGGCAACACCCTTTCGTCCTGGCCGACCCCGATCCCGACAAGCTCGCCTGGGCCCGGGACCGCGGGGTGGAGGGCATGCTGGTGGATCACACGGACGACGCCGCACTCCAGGAGCTCGGAATCGGCAGGGATGTGGGCCTGCTCTTCTGCCTGTTTCAGGAAGACGCGGACAACGTCTTCCTGACCATCTCGGCGCGGGCCATCGATCCCGAACTACGCATCGTCTCGGTGGTGGATTCGCGCGACTCCATCCCGAAGCTGCTGGCCGCCGGAGCCAACAAGCTCATCGACCCCTACGAGATCGGGGGCAACCGCATCTCGCGCATCATGCGCAGCCCGGCACTGGTGGACGTGCTGGACCAATATGTCTACAGCAACCGCCGGCTCCAGTTGGCCGAGATCCCTGTTCCCGAGGGTTCGAAGTACCTGGGCCTGAACTATTGCCAGTTGCGCCTGAACGAACGCTTTGGACTCATCGTGATCGGGATCCTCGATCCGGAGAGCGGGAAGGAGTTGCTCTTCAGTCGTGGGGGCTTCACCCATCGACTGCGCGCGGGGGACGCCCTGGTGGTGATCGGCCCGGCGCCTGCGATCGCCGCGTTTCGCGAGTCGCTGGGAGGACGGCCGGAAGCAGACGCCAGGCCGGACCCGCCCCCCACCACCGCGGACCCGGATGCCTCGCCGCCTGTCCCCGACAACCGAATCGGCGTGTCCCGCCGCCCACCGCGTACCTGAAAAGGGGACGACCGCCGCCGGAGCCGCCCCTCGATGCGCCAGGTCAAGAGCTGCAGTTGTCCTCGCACGGCGGGTGGAAGAAGATCGCAGCCCCGGTCCCCACAGTCCCAGCCTCGAAGGAGTATCCACCATGCGTATCGCACCGCCGTTCTCCCCGCTGCGCACCGCCTGGCGGGCTGCGCTGTTTTTCGTCGGCATCGGCGTCGGCGCCTCGCACGCCGCCGGTATGCGAACCTGGACCTTCGACGACGTACCCGTGGGCAAGGTCCCGCCCGGATGGCGGGTGGGTGCCACGAATCCCCAAGGCCCCCTACCCACCTGGGCGGTCGTCGAAGACCCTGGGGCACCCTCCGATGGTCATGCCCTGGCGATGCTGCGCCCCAACCATCGCTCGGCCGGCACGTTCAACCTGTGTTGGACCGATGTGGTCTCGTTTCAGGACGGGACCGTCGAGGTGAAGCTCAAGGCCCTGCGCGGGCACGAGGACCAGGGCGGCGGGGTCGTCTGGCGCTTCCGCGACCCGGACAACTACTACGTCGCCCGTTTCAATCCGCTGGAGGACAACTTCCGGCTCTATGTCGTCCGCAACGGGCGCCGCCACCAGCTCGCGAGCGCCCGGGTCCACCTCCCCGCCGGGCGCTGGCACACGCTCAAGATCGTCCAGCACGGCACCCGGTTCGAGGGTGATCTGGACGGCCGCAAGCTCCTCGAAGGGGAGGACGACACATTCGAGGGCCCTGGCGCGGTCGGACTCTGGACCAAGGCCGATGCGGTCACGGCCTTCGACAACTTCACCGTGCATCCCGACAACCCGCGTTAGCCGACGGTGGGAAGACGTCCACCCGAATGCCGCCGCCGGCGTTCGTTTGCATGGCCGTATGTCGCGCTGTTCTGCGCGGCCCTGACCCCGGAGCCCGCCCCGGCTCAGGGCGGTCCGCCGCTGCTCACCGACGACCCCTTCACGCCGGGCCCGGGCCGCTGGGAGATCAACGTGGCCCTCACCGCCGAACTGCGCCCCGCCGAGCGCGGCTACGAGAGCCCGCTCCTGGATCTGAACTATGGCCTGGGCGAGCGCATCCAGCTCAAGTACGAGCTGCCCTGGGTGGTGCTCGACGAGCACGGCGACACCCGCAGCGGTTTGGGCAATTCGAACGTCGGCGTCAAGTGGCGGTTCTACGAAGACGCCCCCCGGGGGCTGGCCGTCTCGGTGTATCCGCAGCTGGAGTTCAACAATCCCACCGACTCGGCCGACCGCGGGTTGGTGGACCGGGGCACGGCCCTGCTGCTGCCCGTGGAGCTCTCCCTGCGGCTGGGCCCGGTGGACATCAATCCGGAGCTCGGATACGCGATCCGCGAGAAGGATGCCGACGAGCTGGTCTACGGCCTGGCGCTGTCGTACGCCCCGGGCGAGGCGCTGGAGTGGCTCGGCGAGCTCCACGGCACCACGGCGCTCGGCCCGGACGAGACCGACCTGGTGGCCGACGTCGGCCTGCGCTGGGCCTTCGGCAGCCGCTTCAGTCTGCTGGCCGCGGCCGGCACCGGCCTGATCGGTCCGGGCGAAGGTCCCATCGACTTCCTGGGCTATCTGGGCCTTCAGCTTCGACTGTAGATTCGACTGTAGAAGGGAGTGCAGGACCATGAAACCATGGCTCTCCATCCTCGCGCTCGCGATCGCCCTGGTTGCGAGCGTGTTCCTCTGGCAAAAGGCGCACCAGCCTGCGGGACAAACCGTGGTGGTCTACGTCTCGGAGGATCAGGTGTTCTCCGAGCCCATTCTCGAGGACTTCGAGCGCGAGACCGGCATCCGCGTCCAGGCGGTCTACGACACCGAGGAGGCCAAGAGCACCGGGGCCATGAACCGCCTGATCGCAGAGAAGGACAATCCCCAGGCCGACGTGTACTGGGCCAACGAGCCCATCCGCGCCGAGGTGCTGAAGCAGAAAGGCATCTCGGCCGCCTACGTCTCCCCCAACGCCGCCGACATCCCACCCATCTTCCGGGATCCGGAGGGCTACTGGACCGGGTTCTCGGCCCGGGCCCGGGTGTTCATCGTCCACGACTCGGTGAAGTCGCCGCCGCAGGGCGTGCGCGACTATACGGACCCGCGCTGGAAGGGCCGGGCGGTCATCGCCAACCCCCTGTTCGGGACCACCACCTCCGAGATCGCGGCGCTGTTCACCGTCTGGGGTGACGACCAAGGGCGCGCCTTCCTGGAGGGGCTCCGGCGCAACGAGGTCGCCATCTCCAGCAGCAACGGGGAGAGTGCCGATTTCGTGGCCGCCGGGCGCTACGCCTTCAGCCTGGTGGACAGCGACGACGCGGTCAATCGTATGCGCCAGGGCAAGCCGGTCTCCATGGTCTATCCGGACCAAGCGCCCGGCGGGCTCGGCACCTTCATCGTGCCCAACGCGGCCGTGCTCATCCGCGGCGCGCCCCACCCCGATGCCGCCCGCAAGCTCATGGACTACCTGCTCTCGCCTGAGACCGAGCGCAAGCTGGCCCGGGCCGACTGTGCGCAGATCCCGCTCCATCCAGGCGTGGCGGGGCCGCCCGAGCTCAAACCCATGGATCAGATCCGCGTGATGCAGGTGCGCTATGCCGACGTGGCACAGAAGCTCGTCGAGATCCAGCCGCTGCTGCGGCGCTGGCTGGGGCTGTGACGCGGCGCGCGGTGCTGACGCTCACCGGGCTGCTGATCTTCGTGATCGGCCTGCTGCCGGTGCTGTCCATGCTGGTGCAGAGCCTGCACAGCGACGGGCACTGGAGCCTGGGCGCCTACCGCGGGCTGCTCGCCTCGGCCCGGCAATGGACCCTCATGGAGCACAGCCTCGTGCTCGCAGCCTTGGTGACGGCGCTCACCCTGCTCCTCGGCGTGCCGCTGGGCCTGCTGCTCGGTAAGACGGACCTGCCGGGCCGAAGGCTGCTGACGGGATTGTTCGTCGTGCCCCTGCTCCTGCCGCCCTATGTGCTGGCCGTCTCCTGGGCCGACCTCCTGGGCCCGGAGGGGCTGCTGGCCCGGATCGCCGGGCCGGACGCCGTGCAGGCCCCCACGCACTGGCTGTTCGGGCTGCCGGGCTGCGTGCTGGTCCTGGGCTCGGTGTTCCTGCCCATTCCCATGCTGTTGACCATGGTCTTTCTGCGCACCGTGGACCCGCGGCTCGAGGAGGCGGCCCGGCTGATGGCCCCGTGGCCGCAGGTCCTTAGAGGCATCACCCTGCCTCTGATCCTCCCGGGGATCGCCCTGGCGGCCGTGCTCGTGTTCCTGCTGAGTCTCGGCGAGTTCAGCGTGCCCACCTTCCTGCGCTACGACGTGTTTCCCGTGGAGAGCTTCGTGCAGTTCTCCGCCTTCTACGACTTCCAGGCCGCCACCGCGGCCGCCGTGCCGCTGGCGGGCATCACCCTGATCCTCCTGCTCCTGGAAGGCGCCTTCCTGCGCGAGCGCACCGGTCAGCTGCGCCTGACCGGCCCCGGGCGCGGCTGGCCACGCATCGCGCTCGGTGCGCGTCGCACGGGCTGGGTCGCCGTCGCCGGGTTCCTGGCGTCCGTGCTGGTGCTCGTGCCCATGGGCGCGCTGGCGGTGCAATCGGCCGACGCGGGCGCCTATGAGGAGGCCCTGCACCGCGCCGGTGACAGCCTGGTGCGGAGCCTGGTCTATGCCAGCATCGGCGCCACTACCCTCACCGTACTGGGCTTCTTGGCCGGCTACCTGGTCCACACCCGGGCGCTGCCCTTCTGGCGTTCGGTGGACTCCGTGACCCTGTTCCTGTTCGCCCTGCCCAGCACGGTCATCGGCATCGGCCTGATCAGCCTGTGGAACACCCCGTGGACCAACCTCGTCTATGCGACCCCGGCCATCATCGTCCTGGGCTATCTGGCCAAGTACACGGTCCTCACCAGCCGCATCTCGGCCACCCAGCTCGGCCTCATCCCGCCCTCCATGGAGGAGGCCGCCCAGGTGGCCGGTGCCGGCTGGACGAGGCGCATGGCGTGGATCGTCGCCCCCCTCGCCGGCCGCGGCTTGGCCGCCGCATGGCTGGTGGGCTATCTCTTCTCCCTGCGCGACACGGGGATCACCATGCTGGTCTATCCGCCGGGCCACGAGACCCTTCCGGTGCGCATCTTCACCCTCATGGCCAACGGGTCGCCGCAGCTCATCGCCGCGCTGTGCCTCATCATGGTGGCTGCCAGCGTGGTCCCCCTGGGCCTGCTCGCGCTGGTGCCGCGGCTCGGCCGGAGGCTGCAACGGATATGAAGCTCGTCGCACTCCAGTCGGTCTCCAAGCACTACGGGCCCCAGCCGGTGCTGCAACAGGTCTCGTTCGCCATCGAGCCGGGCGAACGGGTGGTAGTCCTCGGGCCCTCGGGCTGCGGCAAGACCACGGTGCTGCGGCTCATCGCCGGCTTCGAGGCGCCCGACGCGGGCCAGCTCCTGCTGGCCGGCCGCACGGTCTCCGGGCCGGGGCGGATCCTCGTGCCCCCCGAGGCGCGCAACGTGGGCATGGTCTTCCAGGACCTGGCCCTGTGGCCACATCTCACCGTGCACGGCAATCTGGAATTCGGCCTCAAGGCCCGGCACGTGCCGCGGGCGGAACGTGAACGGCGCATCCACGAGATGCTCGAGCGGGTGGGTCTGAGTGGGCTCGAGGCACGCCGGCCCGCCGAGCTCTCCGGCGGACAGCAGCAGCGCGTGGCCCTGGCCCGCGCCCTGGTCCTCGCGCCCCGGGTGTTGCTCATGGACGAGCCCCTGTCCAGCCTCGACCTGGACCTCAACCTGCGCCTGCGCCAGGAGATCCTCGCCCTGCACGAGGCCCTCGGCTTCACCCTCCTCTACGTGACCCATGACCGCGACGAGGCCTTCGATATCGCCTCGCGGGTGATCCTCATGCGCCGGGGCCGGGTGATGCTGGACGGGACCGTCGCCGAGGCGCAGCAGGCCTTGGCCCGCTGAGAAGCGGCCGAGTTGCGTGGAATGGGCGGGCCTGAATGCTAGCCCGAGCGACGCAGGGTCATTCCACGGGATCCCGTTCGCAGCGAAGCTTCACCCATGGGATCCTTCCCCCTGCGACCGCGTGGCCCGCCAGCGGCGAAAGGCGTCGAGCAGCGCCAGGCGCTCGGGATCCGCGAGGCAGTAATACACATAGGGCCCCCTTCGTTCCGGACGTACGAGGCCCGCCTCCCGCAGGGCCCGTAGATGAAAGGACACGTTGGTCTGGCTCAGCCCCGTCGCCTCGACCACGTCCGACACCGGTCGGCATTCCAGGCCCAGACTATAGAGGATGCGCAAGCGATTGGGCTCGGCCAGCAGCTTGAAGATCTCACTCAGGGCCTTGGCCGATGCGCATGTACTTGCGTCTTCGCTCATATGCGCAGACACTCATATGCATCTCGGATCCGCTCATGGGATGGTCGGTAATCCGGAGCGGGCTGTCAAAAGACTTCGGGATCACGCGGTGCCCCGCGGAGCGTGCGGGCGAGCTACAGGAGCAGCACGATGAACGACGGTGTCCTTCCCCCAGCGACGCTCATGCCCGACAAGGATTGGTGGGAGGTGCTGTGGCCCGACCCGGCGCGGGTGCTGCGGGGGTAGGAATCAGGCCCGGAATGGAGGCGGTGGACCTGTGCTGCAGCGACGGCCATTTCACACGGCCCATCTGTGAGCGGGTACGCCCCGGCCGCGCCTGGGCAGTAGACCTCGATGCCGATCTGCTCCGGCAGACCGAAGAGGCCTGTCGGGGCCACGCAAACCTTCGGCCGGTGCTTGGGGACGCACGCGCCCTGCCTGCGCAAATCGGCGCACCGGCCGACTTTGTTTCATGGCCAACACCTTCCACGGTGTACCGGACAAGACCGGGCTGGCCAGGGCGGTGCACACGGCACTCAAGCCCCTGGGCCGATTCGCCATCGTCAACTGGTATCGCCGCCCGCGCGAAAATACCACTACGCCGCAGTATTCCAGAAGGCATGAGCACCACTCCATCGCAAATGAGCACCACGAACCGCGCTGACCGTTAGGCAATGCCATGCTCGCAGTGCGGCATCAGTATCGGCCAAGCGATCCCGGCCGATACGCTCCCCGGCCTGTCGGCTGAAAAGCATGCACCGCCTCGATCCACAGTGGGTCGAACTGAAAACTCAATGCAAAGAATGCAAGGCGGTCGAGCGTGATCGGCCGGCACAGAAATGCAGCTCCAGCAAGGGACAGGCGAGTACATGGGTCATGATCCGTCGAAGCGGTGATCATCTTCAGCGCAATGCGCGTTGATAGACCAGTTCGTCGGTATTGTGGGTGAGAAGGGCCCGCCAGCTTGCACCGAGGAAACGTCTGGCCCCAGCGAACGAGAAGATGA